>JAWWPV010001212.1:0-8463 GCA_033854775.1 Trebonia sp. | reverse complement strand
GACCACCAGGGATCGTCGTACCGCCGGACGGTCAGGTACCGCAGGCTCCGCCCGTAGCCCACGAGTACGACGACGAAGAGGACCCGCGGGGACCAGGTGCCGTGGATGGCGGGCTCGGCGACCATGATCGTGAGGAACAGCGGGATCGTGGTGAACGCCTGCACCCAGCGGAACATGTGCTGCCAGTAGGCGTACCGGCTGAGCGGCAGGTACCTGAACCGCCAGAACGTCCGGATCGTCATGCCCCGCATCCAGCGCAGGTACTGGCGGGCGTGGTGCGACAGGGTCTCCGGCATGGCGGTGAACCCGATGGCGGTCGGCTGCTGCACCGCCTTCCCGGCCAGCAGGGCGTAGAACGTGAGCAGGGAGTCGTCAGAGAACTGCACCGGCCGGCCGAAGAACGTCTCGCTGACGTAAGCATCCAGGCTGGCGCGGACTACCCCGGCGCGGTACAGCGCGAAAGTCCCCGTATTCACCAGCACCGAGCGGAACGCCGACTGGGCTGACCGGTCAGCCAGCTCGCTCGTCACGTACCAGAGTTCGGTCGCGCGGGTGAGCAGGTTGCGGCGGTGATTGGCGACCAGCAGCACGCCGGCCACCGACTGGACCCGGGGATCCGCGAACGGCTTCAGGCCCTCGGCGATCGCGCGGTAGTCCAGGATCGCGTCCGAGTCGACGGTGATGTAGATATCCGCTTGCGGCGCACCGCGGAACGCGGCGGCCTGCGCATCGCGCTTGCCGCGGTTGACGGGGAAGCGCTCCCAGGACGCGACGACGCCCGCCGCCGAGGCGGCGGCCTCGAACTCGGCGCGCACCTGCGAATAATCCACCGCGGACCCGTCGTCGGTAACAAGCACGAAGTCTGGACGGCGCGATTGGGACAGCACCGAAGCGAGGCAGCGGGCGAGCAGGTCCTGGTCCTCATTGAACACGGGCACCGCAACCGCCGTCATCAGCCTGCCCGTCCCCCTGCGACCCCGGACCGGGCGCTCGAGGCAGGCGGCGATCATCTGCCACGCCAGCAGGACGAACACGAAGCCGTACGCCCAGGCGAACGGCTCCTGTCTGCCCTCACTTGCCTCCAGCACCTCCCATGCGTGGTGAAGTCCCCACGCCGAGAGTGCCGCCACGCAGATGAAGGCGGTGACGAACGCCGACCCTATCTTGCGCTCCGCGCGCCAGCGGGCTAGCTCTCCGTCGCGCTCTTGCCCCTGCGCCAGCCGAGCCTGATCACGACGGCGGGGACTGCCGAGGCGATGACGCCCGTCGCCACGGGCCACCACTGGTTCAGGTACGGCATCGTGAACCCTCTCGAACGGGATGGTGATGGGCACGGGCGGTGCCACCTGCGACATCGCCCTCGCCGATTGCTCTACGGCGATTCCTTGCAGGTGCGCGAGCCCGGCCAGCTGTGACTCCGCGGTCGGACGGCCGGCGGGGCTGGCCTCGTCCGTCAGGACGGTAGGGGCGGTCATAACCCGGCGTCTCACTGGTGCACTGCCGCCGAGACGCTGGGCGCGTTGAGCCGCACGCGAAAGCGCATGTGAATACTCCCCGAGTGTGATGCAGGCGGATCCGCGGCCTGCCCCGTCCAGGACTGCCGTCCTGACCAGCCGCGTCGCAAAGATACCAAGAGAGTAAGCAGAACGTAGCAGTTAGACAACACAGAGTGATGAACCGCTATTGGCGGAGGGGGGCGGGGAGGTATCGGGCGCCGGGGCCGTCGCCGCGGGCGATGTCGTTGGGGTTGGACATCGCGCATCGCTTCAGTGACAGGCAGCCGCAGCCGATGCAGGAGTCCAGGCCGTCGCGCAGCTTCTGAAGCGCGGCGATCTGCGTATCCAGGCGGGCGCGCCAGGAGCGGGAAAGCCGGGTCCAGTCGGCCCTGGTCGGAGTGCGCGAGTCGGGCAGCGTGGCGAGCGCGGCGGCCACCTCCTCCAGCGTCAGGCCGACGTTGCGGGCCGCCCGGATGAACGCGAGGCGGCGCAGCACGCTGCGTTCGTAGCGGCGCTGGTTTCCCGACGTCCTGGTCGCCGGGATGAGTCCCTCGCGTTCGTAAAAGCGCAGCGCAGACGGAGCGAAGCCGCTGCGGGCCGCGACTTCGCTCACGGTTAGCTCGTCAGTGCTCCGCATGGTCAGCGCGCATCCCTTGACTTAAAGTTGACTTTAACTACAACAATAGGCCGCATGACCAGCACATCGCAACCAACTGCTCTCGTCACCGGCGCCGGACGCGGGCTAGGCCTGGCGCTGGCGCGCGCCCTGCTTGCTAGCGGCTGGCGCGTCGTCGTCGACGCGCGCCGCACCGCCCACCTCGCGGCCGACCTGCCCGGAGCCTTCGTCGTGCCCGGCGACGTCACCGACCCCGCCCACCGGGACGCGCTGGCCTCGGCGGTCAGCGGGCTCGGCCGTCTCGACCTGCTCGTCAATAACGCCAGCGACCTCGGTCCTTCCCCGCTGCCGCGGCTGGCCGACGTGCCGCTCGCGGCGGTGCGGCGGGTGCTTGAGACCAACGTGCTCGCCCCTCTCGCGCTCACCCAGCGGTTCCTCCCGCTGCTGCGCGCGTCCGGCGGCGCCGTCCTGAACATCAGCTCCGACGCGGCCGTCGAGGCATACGCGGGCTGGGGCGCGTACGGCTCATCCAAGGCGGCGCTCGACCAGCTCACCGCGGTGCTCGCCACCGAGGAGCCCGGGCTGGCCGTCTACTCCGTCGACCCTGGCGACATGCGCACGGAGATGCACCAGGCCGCGTTCCCCGGTGAGGACATCTCCGACCGGCCCGAGCCGGAGGCCGTCGTGCCCGCGCTGCTCCGGCTGATCGCCAGCCGCACCGCGCCGGGTGGCCGGGTCCGCGCTGTCGACCTCGCGGGGAGCTCGGCGTGACGGCGCTCGACTTTGTCCTGCCCGAGGGGCTTGAGGCCACCGAGCCGCCGCCGGTCAGGGACGACGTCCGGCTGCTCGTCGCGTCCGCCGGGGGCGTGCGGCACGCGCGGTTCGGCCAGCTCGCGGAGTTTCTCGCATCAGGCGACCTCGTCGTCGTCAACACCTCCGCCACGCTCGCGGCGGCAGTGCCGGCGAACCGGGCTCGCGTGCCGGTGGAGGTGCACTTCTCCGCGGAACTCGACGACGGCTCCTGGAGCGTCGAGGTGCGGCCCGCCGGGGTGTCCGGCGGGCCGGTCGCCGACCTGCGCCCCGGCGAGGTGATCGCCCTGGACGCCGGCGCCGAGCTGGTCGTGGACCAGCCGCAGCCCGCCGGGCAGGCCCGGCTGTGGCGGGCACGGCCGCGAATCGACGGTGGAGTCCCCGCCTTCCTCGCCCGCCACGGGCGGCCAATCCGCTACGCCTACGTGCCGCGCCCGTGGCCGCTCCCCGAGTACCAGACCGTCTTCGCCCGCGAGCCGGGCAGCGCGGAGATGCCGAGCGCCGGACGGCCGTTCACCGGGCAGGTCGTCACCGACCTGATTACCCGCGGCGTGGCCCTTGCCCCGCTCGTGCTGCACACCGGCGTGTCTTCGCAGGAACCAGGCGAGCCGCCGCAGCCGGAGCGGTTCCGCGTGCCGGCGGCAACCGCCCGGCTGGTCAACTCCACGCGCCAGGCAGGCGGGCGGGTGATCGCGGTCGGCACCACCGTGACCCGTGCGCTGGAGTCGGCCGCGGACCCGGATGGCCCGGTGCGCGCACGGCACGGCTGGACGGATCTCGTCCTCGGCCCGTCACGGCCGGCCCGCGTCGTGACCGGTCTCGTGACCGGCTGGCATGCGCCCGGCGCGTCACACCTCGCGCTGCTGGCCGCCGTGGCGGGCAGCGCCCTGGTCGAGCGGGCCTACGCGGAGGCGGTGCGCTGTGGGTACCGGTGGCACGAATTCGGCGACAGCTGCCTGCTGCTGCCGTAGCGAAACCGGATAGCGGACCGTGCCGGCTGGTTACCTCAGCACGGCCTCTACGGCGGTCACCGCGGCGTCGATCGCGACCCGGGCGGTCACCGCGCTCTCGTGCGCGCGGTCGATCTCACCGAGGCCGATGCAGTCGAACGCCACCCGTGCGTCGTGAATGGCCGACTCAAGCTCACGCGCGGCCTCCTGGAGCATCGGGCCGAGGTCTGCGCCGTCCGTCATCACCATCAGGTTCCTCCCGTGGCCGGTGGGTCAGTGGGTGAGGCCCCTACCCGCCGACTTCGTGGTCATGTCCAGGCCGGACCATCCGGTGGCCAGTAATCCTCTATGGAGCGAAGAGAATCACAAAGAGTAATCGCGGGTAACTATATGCAAGCGAACCGAGACGGGGGGTCGGTACCGTGAACGCTTCACCATCGGCGAGCGGGCGCGGCCGGCCGTGGCTGCAACGGGTCGGCGCGGCCTGCGGCGGCCATCCGTGGCGGGTGCTCGCCGCCTGGGTCGTCCTGCTCGGCGGACTGCTCGCGGCTTCCGCGGCCCTTGGCGCCAGCTACAGCAACGACGTCGATCTTTCTGGTACCCAGTCGGCCACCGGGCTGAGCCTGCTTGAGGCGCACAGCCAGGGCGCCGGCCAGTACTCCGGCCTGGTGGTCTTCAATTCACGGTCTGGGACGCTGTCGTCGCACAGCACTCAGCTCGAGGACTCGATCACCGCGCTCGGCAAGCTGCCGCACGTCGTGTCGGCGTCCGACCCGCTGTCAAGCGCCAACCCGACGGTCTCGTCCGACGGCACGATCGGCTACTCGACGCTGCAGTTCAACGTGCAGCCGGCGACGCTCGGCGAGTCTTACGTCGCGTCGCTCGACGATGCCACCGCGGCCGCGCGCGACGCGAACATCCAGGTCGAGTACGGCGGCGGGCTCGACCAGCTGACCAGGCCGAAAACGAAGGACCTGCAATCGGAGGCGATCGGCTTCGCGGTCGCGCTTATCGTCCTGCTGCTCATCTTCGGCAGCGTCCTCGGCGCCATCGTGCCGCTGCTCACGGCGCTGATCAGCGTGCTCGCCGGGCTCGGCATCCTGGGCATCGCCGCCGCGAGCCTGACGTTCGGCACCGCGTCGCCCACGCTGGCGGCGATGATCGGGATCGGGGTGGGCATCGACTACGCCGTCTTCCTCACCACCAGGTTCAGGCAGCAGCTCATCGACGGCGCCGACCCGGTCGAGGCGGCCGGATTCTGCACCACTACGAGCGGCCGCGCCGTCCTGGTCGCCGCGAGCACGGTCGCGGTCGCCATGCTCGGCCTGTACGCCTCGGGCATCGCCTTCATCGGCCTGCTCGGGCTCGCCGCCGTCTTCAGCGTCGTCACCGCCGCGCTCGGGGCCGTCACCCTGGTCCCCGCCCTGCTCGGCCTGGCCGGCCGGCGCATCGACAAGCTCAAGGTCAGGCGGACCCCGGTCGCGGAAACGGGTTCAAGCGGCGACGGCTGGCACCGGTACGCGGCGCTGATCGGCCGCCTTCCCTGGCTGTTCCTGATCGGCGGGCTGGCCGTGCTGTGCGTGCTCGCGATCCCCCTGCTGTCCATCGAGACCGGGCACGTGGGCGACGGCGCCGACCCGACGAGTTACACCGACAGGCAGGCCTACGACCTGATCAGCCAGGGATTCGGTCCCGGCTACAACGGCCCGTTCACCATCGTCATCGATACCGGCCACAACGCCTCGGCCGACAGCTCGCTCGCCACCAAGGTACAGTCCGCGCTCGCCGGCACCAGCGACGTCGCCAAGGCCACGCCGCTGTCCCCCACGCCGGACGGCGTCCTGCTCACGGGGACCGTCATCCCGAAAAGCGGCCCGCAGGACCAGGCGACCACCACGCTGTTCAACACCCTGGTGAACACCACGCTGCCGCAGGCGCTCAAGGGCACCGGGTACCAGGGGTACGTCACCGGCCAGCAGGCCTTGCAGATCGAGTTCGACCAGCAGGTGGTTGGCCAGCTTCCCGTCATCATCGGGGTGGTCATCGCGGTGGCTTTCCTGCTGATCATGACCGCCTTCCGCAGCCCGCTGCTCGCCGTCAAGGCCGCGGTCCTGAACCTGTTCAGCATCGCCGCCGCCTACGGCGTGGTGGTCGCCGTCTTCCAGTTCGGCTGGGGCAGCAGCCTGCTCGGCGTCGACCAGGACGTGCCCGTCGAGGCCTACGTGCCGATGATCATGTTCGCCATCGTCTTCGGACTGTCCATGGACTACGAGGTCTTCCTGCTTTCCCGGGTCAAGGAGGTCTGGGACAGGAAGCGCGACCAGCACCTGGCGGTGGCGGGCGGGCTGGCCAGTACCGGCCGGGTGATCAGCTGCGCCGCGCTGATCATGATCGCGGTGTTCCTCTCGTTCGTCACCTCCAACCAGGTCGTGATCAAGCAGCTGTCGATCGGGCTCGCGGCCAGCATCCTCATCGACGCGACCATCGTCCGGCTGCTGCTCGTTCCCGCGGTCATGTACCTGTTCGGCACCGCTTCCTGGTGGATCCCGCGCTGGCTCGACCGCCTGCTGCCCCGCATCGACGTGGAAGGCGGCGCCGAGCCCGTCACCACGGCCGAGCCGAGTGAGTCGGCGGGGCGAACGGGCCAGGGAACGCCGCCTTAGCCGGCGAGGGCGGCCATGTCCTCGGGGGTGAGCCGGAGGGTCGCCGCGGCCATGTTCTCCTCCAGGTGCGCCAGGTTGCCGGTGCCGGGAATGGCGAGCAGGCACGGCGCGGTGGCCAGCAGCCACGCGAGCGCGACCTGCGGGACGGTCGCCTGGTGCCGATCGGCGACCTTCTCCAGGCGGGCCGGGTCGATCGGGTCGTTACCGCCGCCGAGCGGGAAAAACGGCACGAATGCGATGCCGTCTTGGGCGCACTGGGCCAGCAGGGCCGCGTCACCGGCGTGGTGGTGCACGTGGAAGCTGTTCTGCACGGCGGCCACCGGGGCTATCGCGCGGGCCTCGGCGAGCTGGGCGGCGTCGACGTTGCTGACGCCCAGGTGGCGGATCAGGCCCTCGTCGCGCAGCGCGGCCAGCGCCGCGAAGCGGTCACCGAGCGATTCGCCGCCCGGCGGGTTCAGCGCACCGATGCGCAGGTAGACCAGGTCGAGGCGGTCAACGCCGAGCTCGCGGAGGTTCTCCTCGACCAGGCCGCGCAGCTGTCCCGGAGTCGCCTGCATGGCCGGCACGCCCTCCGGACCGAGCATCGGACCGACCTTGGTGGCGATCACCAGGCCATCGGGGTAGGGGGCCAGTGCCTCGCGGATCAGCTCGTTGGCGACGGCGTCGCCGCGCCGGTAGAAGCTCGCGGTGTCGATGTGGTTGACGCCCAGTTCGACGGCGCGGCGCAGGACGGCGATCCCGTCGCGCGGATCCCGCGCCGGGCCCGTGAGGGTGCCGAAGGGAAGCCGCATCGCGCCGAAGCCGAGTCGCGCGACGGGCAGGTCGCCGCCGAGCAGGAAAGTGCCGGAGGCGCCGGCGGGCTGACTGGTGTGCGTTGTGCTCGTCATGGTCACAGCGTCGCCGGCCCAGCGGCCCGCGACGAGGACATGGCAGGTTGCTGCCAGTTTGCCGGGTTACGGCGCGGCAGGCAGACTGTGCTTGTGACGGATGACCAGACGAGCACGGTGCACGGCGACGAACAGCTCATCGCCCGGGCGGGACACCTGCTCAGCGGCGCGCGCGAGGAGTTCGCGTGCGCGGCGCGTGACCTGGCGACGTGGTCGCGGCCGCAGGCCCGGCTGGAGGCGGAAAGGCGCGTGCGCGCGAACCGTCCGCCCGGGTTCACGGTCTGCAAGCTGATGAGCCCGGTGGCACTGGCCGATGAGGAGCAGCGGACGGAGCTGCGGCGGCTCGCCGCCGCGGGCGCGCAGGTGCGGATCAGCTCGGCTCCGCTGCCGCATGAGACGATCATCCTCGACCGGCGGGTGGTGATCCTGGCCGGCCAGTACTCGCCGCTCGGCCGCGAGTACACGGTAACGACGTCGCCGGTGCTGGTCGACGGGGTATACGCGCTGTTCACCGCGGCCTGGCAGGCGGCCATCGAGCTTGGCTCGTACCTGCGCGGCGAGATGCCTGAACTCGCCCAGGAAGCCCAGGAGATCTTGCGGGCGCTCGGCGCGGGCCTCACCGATGAGGCGGCGGCACGGCGGCTCGGCACCTCGCTGCGCACTTACCGGCGGCGGGTCGCCGAGCTCATGGCCGCGCTCGAGGCCGACTCGCGCTTCCAGGCCGGCGTGCGCGCCGGGGAACTCGGGCTGGCCCGCTTACCCGGCGATTCTGCTAGAAGCGCGACATTGGCGCTATCACGGATTTACCCCTTTACCGAATAAGTCCGGATATCTCGGGTAGCTGGGCCGCGTGGTTAGAGGCAGAACGGTAGCCGGGTACGCACTTCCCGGAATTGTCTTGTTCTTCATCTGGCTGGTGGTCGTCGTCTTGGCCATCATCCTCCTGGCGTTCATCGTGCATTGGGCCGGCGGCGGACTGCTAGACCTGCGCCTCGGGCACTTCGTGCTGAACGTCGGCGTCACCTGATCCGAATCAACCTT
>JAWWPV010001211.1:0-8206 GCA_033854775.1 Trebonia sp. | reverse complement strand
ACTGCCCTCCGGCCGTATAACGCAACATACACGGGTGATCATCGCCACGTTTTCGATCTGATACGCGGAGATGATCACCCGCGTATTAACCGATCGGCGCGCCCAGGTCGGTTGCGGCAGACTGTGACCGGTGACTTACTGTGACAGCGGCCGGTGCGGTGCGGGGGGCCACGGCGGGCGCCCCCGGCGGATGCATGCTCACAAGCCTGTCGCCGTCGGACTAGACAGCGCGATTTCGTCGATGCCCAAGACGGATGGCTCCGGGCGCTCATGGTGAGCGTATGACACGCTCCCGCCCGTAGCCCCACGCCCGCAGCCGCTCGGTCCCGCACGAGAGGCACGCCAGCGCGCCGGACGCCAGGTCCGCGGCGGCGGCGTCCGCATCGGCGCACAGCAGCACGGCGGCGTTCCCTCCCGGTTACGGATCTACGGTCCCGGCGGCCGGGCCGCCGCCAGGGGTGGTTCGTGGTGCATGCAGCCAGGCCGGCCGCCGCCCCGCAACCCGAACCGGCCACCAGCAGGGAAACGACACCATGAGCGTCCTGCGGGCACCGCCACAGCGCCGTGACCGGCGGTTGGACGCCCGGTGCTCACGGTGTCGTCGCGCACGGAAACGGGAATCCGCCGCTCGCCTCAGGCCGGCACGCTCACCTTGAACGACGCCGACCCTCGATTTCAAGCTCAAAAAGAATGACGCCTAACAGGGGCGTGCGTCAGCCGGCGTTCTTGTGGCGGGCCGGGGAGTCGTTGATGAGCAGTTGCACTGCCGGGTCGTCATCGGGAATGCCGATGAGCCCGGCCAGACTCGCGGCCTCTGGCAGCGGTTCGGGGTAGCTCCACACCGGCAGCGGCGGCTCGGTGCCGTCGACCGTCCAGTAGCAGGCCTGTCCCTTGTACTGGCAGGTGGTGTGGTGCGGGCTGGGGGTGAGCCGGTCCCATCGGACGTCGCCGGGCGGGATGTACCAGCGGGGTTGCACGCCTGTCTCGATGACGAGCGCCGGGCGGTGGGTGGTGGCCAGTGGCTCCCCGTTGACGAGGACCTGGATGTGCCGGCCGGAGGGCAGCGCGTCGACTCGGTGGTAGGGGTTCTTAGGCATGCCGTAGACCGGGAGTTCTTCTTCCAGCCACTGGTCGGCGAGGTCGTGGTGGACGACAGCGAGGCCGGCGAGGACGGGACAGTCAGCGGGCGGGGTGTCCCAGGTGCGGACGGCCCGGTCGTGGCGCGTGCCGTCGACCTCGACGGCCCACCAGCAGCCGTCGAGGCTGTCGGCGGCGGCCGGCCCGGTCAGCGGTGCCAGCAGGGCGTCTTTGGGTACCGCCCGCCAGGGGTGGCGTTCGTCTTCGAACAGCAGCTGTGCGTGGGTGGTGTCGAGGATGGTGCGCTTGCCGATGCGTGCCCGTACTCGCTGGGCGACGGGCTCGAGCCGACGGGGGAAGGTCATGGCTTGCCGCCTGCGAAGGCGCGGGCTTCGTCGATCAGCTCGGCCCACCGGGCCGGGTCGCGGTCGCCGATCAGGACCCATTCGCGGAAGGTCCTGCCCGCGGGGGCGAACGGCTTGCCCGTGCCCGCCTGGATGAGCTGCTCGACGCGGTGTCTGGGGAGCTTGACGATGAGGTCGCCGGAGCGGTGGTCGCAGGAGGCGAAGAACGCGCCCGAGAGGCGCAGGCAGGGAAAGCCCATCATCGTTCCGGTCGCCACCTTGTCGTGGGCCAGCGTGGCTGCGCTGGCCGCCCAGAAGAAATCGGTGGGCTGCTCAGTCACGCCTGCCTTCTTCCATGACTCCTTGGGTGGTGTCCGGATCGACCTGCAGCAGGTAGCCGGTGGCGGCCAGCCAGCGAGGCCACGCCGCCGGGGGGCCTTCGACGATCACCTCGCCGCTGGCGCGGCCGTCGTCCCAGCCGGCCTCGCCGGCGGCCCAGCGGTCAAGGAACGCCGAGCTGGTGCGCACGATGAGCTCGGCGCCGGGCGCGGCGCCGGGTTCCTGCCGTAGCCGGCCGGCGGTGAAGTGCAAGGTTGCGGGCCGGTCGTCGACCACGAGCTGGAACTGGCCGTCGGCGAGCGCCGCGATGCCGGCGACGTAGGTGACATCGAAGCTCTGCTGGGCCGAGCCGTCGGCGGTGGGGTCGGCGAGGAAGCCCGCCCCCCACCGCCGCAGGGCACGCAGCGCCTCCTCCAGCTCCTGGCCGCGTGCGGTCAGCGCGTACACGACGCCGGCGCCGACCGCGCCTGGCTCCCGGGCCACCACTCCCGCCCGTTCCAGGCGCCGGAGCCGGTCAGCGAGCACGCTGGTGCTGATGCCGGGCAACCGGTCAAGGAGTGCGCCGTAGCGGCGCGGCTGCTTGAGCAGTTCCTGGACGATCACCAGCGTCCACCGCTCGCCGACCACGTCCAGCGCTCGCGACAGCGGGCAGAACCGCCCGTAGCCGGTCCATGGCGTGGCAGGCATCGCAGCATCCTTTCCCGGGCCGTTCGTCAGGAGCCGGGCATCAGCGCGGCCATCGCCGCGGTGTCGAAGATCAGGCGGGCCGAGGCGAGCTTGACGTCGCGGAATGAGTTCCACTCTGCCATCGGGATCGACCCGGCACCGTCGGGGGTCTCGATCTTGAAGTCGTAGAAAGAGCACAGCTCGCCGCCGTCTTCCCACTGCCGGTGAATCTCGGCGCCGCGCATGATCGGGCCCAGCGGCGCCGAGCCCTCCAGGAACGCCGCCTTGCCCTGCGACTGGAGCATCGGCCCGTGGAAACGGAAGTCGTCGGTGAGCAGCTCAGCAGCGCCGGCCGTGTCGCCGGAGGTGAATCGCTGCAGGTAGGTGCGGAAGATCTCGGCAGACGACATCGAACCTCACTCTCTACTCTCTTGATAGGAGACTACTTTTATAATGGGAGCGCCTGTCTGTTGTCAATGCTGATGCGCCAGGATCGAGCGGGACTGAGGCCGGCGTCATCCGCCCCGGGCGAGTTTCCTGGGTAGGTGTCAATCTGGGCGGGACCCGTTCGTAGCCGGGATGAGACGCGGGAAGTGCCCGCTCAAGAGGAGGATCACGATGACGCAGTACCTGCTGTCCGTCCACAGCGTCGACGGCCAGGCCGGCGAGCCGATGACCGACGAGCAGATGCGGCAGACCTACGAGCAGGTCATGGCCCTGCAGGCGGAGATGAAGTCGGCGGGCGCGTGGGTCTTCGGCGGCCGACTGCACGAGCCCGGCACCGCCACCGTCGTGCGCGTGTCCGGCGGCGAGGTGCTGACGACCGACGGGCCGTTCGCGGAGTCGAGGGAACACCTCGGCGGCTTCTACATCGTCGCCGCTGAGGATCTCGATGCAGCGCTCGTGTGGGCGTCCAAGACGAGCGCCATCATCGGGGCCCCGATCGAGATCCGCCCCTTCTGGGACGAGCCCGGGGCCTGACGGCATGCGCGGTACCGGCGCCGCACCCAGGCCCGGCGAGGCCGAGATCGGCCGGATCTTCCGCGAGGAATCCGGCCGGTCGGTGGCTGCCCTGATCCGCGCCTTCGGTGACATCGACGTCGCCGAGGACGCGGTGCAGGAGGCGTTCGCCATAGCCGCATCCAAGTGGCCGGGCGACGGCCTGCCGCCCAACCCCGGCGGCTGGATCACCACCACCGCCCGCAACCGTGCCATCGACCGCCTGCGCCGCGAGTCACGCGGCCGGGAACTGCTCAGCGAGGTGGCGGTCCTCTCACCCGGCACCAGCGATCCCGCCATGCCCGAGGAGGCAAGGCCCGTGGAAGACGACCGGCTGCGTCTCATCTTCACCTGCTGCCACCCGGCCCTATCCACCGAAGCGCAGGTGGCGCTCACCCTCCGGCTGCTCGGCGGCCTCTCGACCAGGGAGGTCGCACGATCCTTCCTCGTGACCGAGCAGACGATGGCGGTACGCCTGGTGCGGGCCAAGCGCAAGATCAAGGCCGCCCGGATCCCCTACCGCGTGCCGGGAGGTCACGAGCTGCCCGGCCGCCTGCGCCCCGTCCTGGCCGTCGTCTACCTCATCTACACCGCCGGGCTGACCAGCCCAGCGGAACCGGGCCTGTGCCCGGAAGCGATCCGGCTAGCCCGGATCCTGGCCACGCTCATGCCCGGCGAGCCAGAGGTGGCCGGGCTGCTGGCGCTGCTGCTCCTGACCGAGTCCCGCCGCGCGTCGCGCACACAGCCCGACGGCTCCCTCGTCCTGCTCGCCGAGCAGGACCGCAGACGCTGGGACCGGACCCTGATCGAGGAGGGCCAGGCGATCGTCCGCCGTTGCCTTCACCGCAACCAGCCCGGCGCCTACCAGCTCCAGGCCGCCATCAACGCCGTGCACGCGGACGCCCCGGCAGCCGCGCAGACCGACTGGCCGCAGATCGCCGCCCTCTACGACCAGCTGCTCTCGGTCGCCCCCACACCGGTCGTGGCCCTCAACCGCGCCATCGCCATCGGTGAGATACAGGGCCCCGCCGCCGCCCTGGCGCTGACAGACGAGCTGGACCTGGACAACTACCACCTCTTCCACGCCACCCGAGCCGACCTGCTGCACCGGCTCGGCCGCCACAGCGAGGCCGCGGCCGCCTACCAGCGCGCGGCCAGCATGGCACCGACCCCCGCCGAGCGGGACTTCCTCAGGCTCGGCGGCCGAGCATCGCGCTAATACGCCAACGTCGGCGTAGTGAACATGTTGCCGGTCTCGGTCCACCGGGTCCCGGCGGCGGCGCGCTCGGCGGGCCCGAGGCCTGCGGCGGCCAGGATCCGGCGGATCGTCCCCTCCCCCACCCGGTACGCCAAGCCGAGCAATTCCCCCTGGATGCGCTTGTATCCCCAGCGCGGGTTCTGCCGCGCCAGCTGCTCCACCAGCGCCCGCACCATGGCAGGCCTCTGTCCCGCCGTCCTGGGACGATGTCGCGTGGCTGCGCGAGCAGTGGGGCGGCCCGTTCATGCTCAAGGGCGTGACCAGGATCGACGACGCAAAGCGCGCGGTCGACGCCGGCGTCACCGCGATCTCGGTGTCTAACCACGGCGGCAACAACCTGGACGGCACCCCGGCCACCATCCGGATGCTGCCGGGCATCGCCCGGGCCGTGGGCGACCAGGTCGAGGTGCTGCTCGACGGCGGCGTCCGCCGCGGCGGCGACGTGGCCAAGGCACTCGCGCTGGGCGCGAAGGCGGTCATGATCGGGCGTGCGTACCTGTGGGGCCTGGCCGCAAACGGCCAGGCAGGCGTAGAGAACGTGCTGGACCTTCTGCACGCCGGCCTCGACTCTGCCCTACTCGGACTCGGCCGCTACTCGGTCGGCGAGCTCTCCCCCGCCGACCTGGTCATCCCCGGCGGCTTCACCCGCCGCCTCGGCGAGTGACGGGGGCGGCGCTGCTAGTGCTGCCGCGCCCCGCTCGGCTGCTCGGCCGCCTTTGGCGGGGTCGTAAAGCTAGAGACGGCATCGATGAGCGCAGCCCGATGCTGGCGAATCCGCTGGCTCGCATCGGGGTCCTGGCCGGCTAGCGAGCGGAGTGCGGGCGGAGCGCTGAGCCAGCTTTCGGTGAGTCGCAGGACCATGGCGAACAGGTCGATGGCCGCGATATCCGCGTTCAGCTTGCCGCTCTTCTGCGCACCCTCGATCGCTGCGACCTTAATCTCGAAACTGTGCACCTCGGCCTCTGTCGGCTCCGCACGCTCGAACGTCCGCCAAGCCGCCAGTCTTGAGGTCTGCGGATGGGCGACGATGTAGTCGAATCGTGCCGCTGCGAAGGCAGCAAGGTCGTCCGGGATGAATGGAACTTCGCGGTCGAGGGTCTCGATCCGCCGCTCCAGGACGGTGTGGAACAGTCGGTCCTTGTCGCCGAAGTAGACGTATATCAGGCGCTTGTTGTAGCCAGCCCGCTCTGCAATGCGGTCAATGCGAGCACCGGCCAGGCCGAACTCGGAGAACTCCTCCGTCGCGGCAGCGAGTAGCAGCTCTCGAGTGCCCTGGGCGTCACGGGGGCGACTTCTCAGCGCTGCTGGCTTCTGCATAGCCCCATCTTAGCGGAAGTAACTAACTGTTGACATACTTCGCCTCGACCTCTACGTTGTAACTATATGGTTAGTGATAACGAAGAGAGATGAAACAACCGCGCTCACTATCGGGGAAACCATCACCACTGAGTCGAACCGCCCGCAGCGTCCAGGTCTCGTCCCCAGCCTGGTCTTCATCGGCCTGGTTACCGCCGTTCTCGGCAGCCTCGGCGCACCGCTGGTACCCACCGTCGCCAGTTCTGAGCACGTAAGCTACGTCGCCGCCCAGTGGACGCTCACTGTCAGCATGCTCGCCGGGGCGGTCACCACTCCCGTGTTCGGCAAGCTCGGCGACGGGCCTCGGCGCAAAACCGTCGTCCTGATGGCCCTGTCCATCGTGCTGGCCGGATGCGTCCTCGCGGCCCTGCCCACCGGCTTCTTCGGCCTTGTTGTCGGCCGGGCACTCCAAGGTTTCGGGATTGGCCTGACGGCGCTGGTCATCGGTGTCGCCAACGAGGCGTTCGAGGGAGTGCATGCGCGCGCGGTCGCCGGGCTCCTGTCCGTCACCACCGTTGCGGGAGTGGGCATCGGCTATCCGCTGGCGGGGCTGGCGACGCACCTGTGGGGGCTGCCCGGGCCCTACGCCGCCGGTGCCGTGATCGTCGGCGCGGCCCTCGTCGCGGGCGCGCTCACGCTCCCGAGCAGCAGCAGCAAGAAGCCGGTACGGACCGACATTCTCGGCGCCGTCCTGCTTGCCGTCGCTGTCGGAGGTCTCCTGTTCGCAGTCAGCCAGGCGGCGACCGACATCGCGCGAGTCTGGGTCGTCGCGGCGGCAGCACTGGGAGTCGTCCTCGGGGCGATCTGGGTCTGGTGGGAGCTCCGGACCTCTGAGCCGCTGGTTCAACTGCGGCTGCTAAGGGTGCCGGCAGTCCTCGCGGCGGATGTCGCCATGCTCCTCGGGGGGGTGGGCATCTATGTGCTGATCTCTGTGGCAATCCGGCTCGTCCAGACTCCGACCAGCTCCGGCTACGGCTTCGGTGCCTCCGTCACCACCGCCGGACTCATGCTCACGCCCTTCTCAGCTACCGCGTTCCTCGCCAGTCGTACGATCCCGTCCCTGGTGCGACGCAGTCGCGGTAATCTGCTGCTGCCCGCCGCCTGCGACCTCGTTCTGCTGTGCCTGGTGGCATTCGCCTTCCTGCACGGGTCCCTCTGGGAGGTCTTCGTCGTCCTGACCGTCGCCGGCTACGGAGTCGGCGCGCTCTACGCGGCAACGCCCGGGTTCATCGTCCGCTCGGCACCGCCAGGGACAACGACGAGCGCCATGAGCTTCAACCTCGTACTCACAACGATCGGCGGCGCCATCGGGAGCGCGCTTTCAGCGCTCGTCCTCCAGGCCGCCACTACGCACGGGGCCTCGATTCCCACCGGTCACGGATACGTAGTTGCCGCGTTCATCGGCGCGGGCGTCCTGGCCGTCGCCGTGCTCCTCAGCTATCTGCTCCGCCCGCGCTCTGCCTACGTCGGCGGCAACGAGCCTGCCCTCGCCGAATAGAAAGGGAAGAGCCATGAGCCTGCCTGCAATGCCCATGCCGGGCGTATCGCCCCGCCCCGAGCCGTTCACCCCGAAGTCCGACCCCGCGGCGCTGGAGGACCTGCGCGCGCGGCTGCGCGCGACCCGCTGGCCCGACGCGCCCGAGGACGCCGGCTGGTCGCTCGGCACCGACCTCGGCTACCTCCGCGAGCTCGTCTCCTACTGGGCCGACGAGTTCGACTGGACCGCCCAGGAAACCGCGCTGGCCCGGCTCCCCCGCTACCGCGTCCAGCTCGGGGACTACCGGATCCACTACGTCCACGCCCGCGCCGCCGCGCCGGCCGGGCCCGCCCTGCCGCTGGTCCTCACCCACGGCTGGCCCGACTCGTTCTGGCGCTACACCAAGGTCATCCCCCTCCTGACCGACCCCGCCGCCCACGGCGCCGACCCCGCCGACGCCTTCGACGTGATCGTGCCCGACCTGCCCGGCTTCGGGTACTCCGACCGCCCCGTCGGCCCGCCCCCCGACGCCGTCGCCGTCGCCGGCCTGTGGGCCGAGCTCATGACCGTCCTCGGCTACCCCCGGTTCGGCGCAGCCGGCGGCGACATCGGCGGCCACGTCAGCCGCTACCTCGCCCTCGACCACCCCGACCGGGTGACGGCCGTGCACCGCACCGACGCCGGCGCCGC
>JAWWPV010001210.1:0-3389 GCA_033854775.1 Trebonia sp. | reverse complement strand
GCCCGTCGAAGAACAGGCGCCGGACCAGGTCCACGTGCCCGGGCGCCGCATCCTCTAGGGCCTGCCGCCCCTGGGCGGTCAGGGTCACCTCGGTGACCCGCCTGTCGGCAGCGGACACGCCAGGGGCTTAATTTACCGCCGCTGCGGGATTCGCGTGAATGGCGATTTGTCCGGATAAGGGAATGATGCTCAGCCGCGCGGCGACACGGCCGACATGGCGCGGTCGATGGCGCCGGCGAAGGTTCCCTTCGCGCCGCCGGCGAGCCAGGCGCGCTGGGCGGCCACCAGGCAGCCGAACGCGGCGCCGATGACCGCCCGCGGCGCGGGGTCGTCGGCGGCGCACGGCGCGCCGGCCTGCGTGGCGCGTTCGCGCACCGCGGTCTCGGCGGCGTCCTGCATGCGTTCCAGCTTCTCGAGGTAGCTGGCCAGCAGGGCGGGGGTCTGGAACACGATGCGCTGCATGGGCTCGGCGACCTCGTGCTTGCCGGGCGCGTCCACGTACGGGACGAGCAGGTCGAAGGCCCGCCGCAGGGACTCCCACACGGGTTCGCCGGCCGGGCGGGCGCGGAGTTCGCGGAGCATGTCGTCGGCGACGAAGTCGAACTTGCCGACGACGATGTCTTCCTTGCTGGAGAAGTAGCGGAACACGCTGCGCCGCGACAGCCCCGCGGCCGCCGCGATGTCGTCAATGGTCACCGTCTCGTAGCCGCGTTCGATGAACAGCTGCTGCGCGACGTCGGTGATCTCCTTCAGGACGGTGCGGCGCATCCGCTCGCGGAGTCCGGCCGGGGGTTCAGTCATGACTTCTTCAGCGTAGCGCACCGTGCCCCGTACGGCATGCAGTGCTAGCATGGCACTTAGTGACACATTGGCATACGGTGTCAGGGTAGGAGGAAGGAGCACTTCATGTCCAAGACCATCGCCATCACTGGCGCCAGCGACGGCATCGGCGCCGCCGGCGCCCGGCAGCTGCACAAGGACGGCCACCGCGTCGTCATCGTCGGCCGCTCCCCGGCCAAGACCCAGGCCATCGCCCGCGAGCTCGGCACCGACCACTTCCTGGCCGACTTCACCATGCTCGACGACGTGCGCAAGCTCGCCGCCGACCTGGACCGCGCCTACCCCCGCATCGACGTGCTCGTGAACAACGCCGGCGGCATCTTCGGCGACCGCGCCAAGACCGTCGACGGGTTCGAGGAGACCTTCCAGGTCAACCACCTCGCCCCGTTCCTGCTCACCAATCTGCTCATGGACAAGCTGCTGAACAGCCGCGCCTCGGTGATCCAGACCGCCAGCTCGGGCGCGCGCCTGTTCGGGCACCTGAACACCGACGACCTGGACCACGACCGGGACTTCACCCCGCAGCTGGCCTACGGCACCGCGAAGCTCGAGAACATCCTGTTCACCAGGGAGCTCCACGCCCGCTACCACGCCCAGGGCCTGTCGGCGGCGGCGTTCAACCCCGGTGCCGTGGCGACCAGCTTCGCCACCGGCAGCGACAGCTTCATGCGACACATCTACAACAGCCGCATCGGCCGCGCCTTCATGGCGACCCCGGAGAAGGGCGCGAGCCAGCTGGCCTGGCTCGCCGAGACCATCCCCGGCACCGACTGGGAGTCCGGCACCTACTACGAGAAGAACAAGCCGGCCAAGCGCAACAACCCCCAGGCGCTCGACCCCGACCTCGCCCGCAAGCTGTGGGACCGCTCCGCCGAGCTCCTCGGCGAGAAGATCCGGTGAACCTGGGATCACCTGTACATCTCCTGCAGAGGCTCCCAGCACGTTCCTCAGGCAGGAAGTCAAGATCGGTTAGTCCGAACGGTTGCGTGCTTCGACTCGACCGCACATGACAGGGCCGGGCCCGCGTCAAGCCCCGCTGGCGCGAGCCGCGGGCGCGGCGGAGCCGCGGGCGTTCGGCGACGTTTTCGCCGTGGCTAGCCACGCTCCTGATCAGTGTCAGCGCAGTGCGTGACGGTCCGCCCAGGCCGAGATGGCCGCGGCGATCTCGGCGGGACGGTCCTCGGGCGCGTGGTGCCCGGCCGTGCCGCAGTGGGTGATCTCCAGTGAGGCGATGTGGCTCGCGCACCAGTCCGCCGTCGCCGGGCCGAGCAGCGTCGGCGAGCCCTCGAAGGTCATCAGCAGCTTGGGCACCTGCGGGCTGGCCGCGAGCCACGCGTCGTACGCCTCGATCCGCGTGATGAGCCCGGCGGGCTCGCCGCCGAGCGGCATCTGCCTGGCCCAGGCCAGCAGCGGCCGGCGGCTTTCGCGGGTCGGGTAGGGCGCCAGGTAGGCCTCCAGGTCCTGTTCGCTGACGGGGGTGAGCACGCCGCCGGTGAATGCCTGCCTGATGAGCAGGTCCTGGTCGAGGTAGAGTGCCTCGCCCTCGGGGCTGCGGATCCTCTCGCTTCGCGCCCGCGCCTGCGGCGACAGCTCGTCCCAGCCCATGGGCTTGACGATGCTTTCCAGGAAGGCGAGGCCAAGGACTCGTTCCGGATGACGAGCGGCCCAGTCGAACGAGAGCGCTCCGCCCCAGTCATGACCAACCAGGACGACCCGGTCCAGCCCGACAGCGTCGAACCACGCGTCTAGATAGCGGGCATGGTCGTCGAAGGCGTACCCGATGTCGGGCTTGCCGGACCGCCCCATGCCGATGAGATCCGGCGCGACCAGCCGTCCGGGTCCCACCCGGGGCAGGACTCCGCGCCATATATAGGACGAGCCGGGGTTGCCGTGCAGGAAGACGAACGGCGTGCCGCTGCCCGACTCCTGGTAGTAAATGGTGGAGTCGAGTGCCTTGACGTCGGGCATGTGAGTGTCCTTTACGGCTCGAGGGGCGTGTCGAGGAGCGCCGCCAGGTCCTGGACGAGGGCTTTCGCCCGCGGGTCGCCGCGGCCGCCCAGCGGGACCATCAGCCGGTCGAGTAGCACGGCGACCTCGGCGATGGCCGGCCGCACGACCTCACGTCCGCGGTCGGTGAGCGCCAGCCGGATGGCCCGCGTGTCCGCGGTGTCGCGGTCGCGCCGGATCAAGCCGTCGGCGTCGAGTGCACGGGCCAGCTTGGAGGCGTACAGCGCCTCCAGCCCGGTGTGGTCGGCGAGTTCGCGCTGAGTCGGCCGCCGCCCGGCCCGCTCCATGCCGTACAGCGAAGCCAGCAGCACGTACTGCGCGTGCGTCAGCCCCAGCGGCGCGAGCGCCCGGTCGACGGCGACCCGCCACTTCATCGATAGCCGCCAGACGAGGTAGCCGGGCGTCGGCTCAGTGCTCACGGCAATTAGCATACAGGGCTATTAAGTACATGGCTACTATCGGGAGAACGGCACCTGCCGGGCACGCGGTGAGATAGTCCATCTCACCGCGCTGAGCGCGCTCCAGTGCCTTGGCAATGCTCG
>JAWWPV010001209.1:0-3584 GCA_033854775.1 Trebonia sp. | reverse complement strand
CGCAACGCGTCGACTGCATGATCCATCTGCAGCGCTGGTTCCGGCGGCAGCCAGGTGCCGAACGCAAGAATGCGCTGCGACGAGTGGTGCTGGGAATCCGGCGGCATCAGCAGCGAGGTGTCGCCGCTGATTTGCGGGCGGTCGTCGCCTGCCGCCCACGAGATCAGGATCTGGGGCTCGGCGAAAAGCAGCGCACGGAAACGGTCGGCCTGGAATTGCAGGTCCTGGACGTCGGCGCGCAGCCGCGCCTCGTTTCGCGCGGCGCGCAGCCGCGAGCGCATCAACAGGATCGCGGCCACCACCGAAAAGCCCAGCAGCGCCAGCGCGGTCGCCAGCACCGCGATTTCCTGGCGGTTGAGATCGGCCAAGAGCGAGAGCGCATCGACGGGCGCCAGATCGCGGGCATCGGCCGCCCCGGCCCAGACCAGGGTCGAGCCAAGCGACGTCAGCCCGTGGCGCGCCAACGAGGTGCACGACAGCAAGGTCCGACGTATCGACGCGATCACGCCCGACATGGTTTGCCCCAAACCGCACGACTTTGCGCCCGGAGCGCGCTGGAACGCAAAGCCGGTACCTATTTCTTGCCGTTCGCAGACGCCAGCGTGGACATCTGCCTGTCGTCCAACGTCGCCGAGCACGTGCCGCAGCCGTGGCGGCTGGGCCGCGAGATGCTGCGGGTCACCAGGCCCGGCGGCCTGGTGGTGCTGTCGTACACGGTGTGGCTGGGCCCGTTCGGCGGCCACGAGATGGGTGTGTCGCACTACCTCGGCGGGGCCCGCGCCGCCGAGCGCTACAGCCGCAAGCACGGTCATCGGCCGAAAAACGACTACGGATCGTCGTTGTTCGAGGTGTCGGTGGCAGACGGGCTGGACTGGGCGACGAGCACCGGCGCCCTCGTCACCGCATTTCCTCGCTACCACCCGCGATGGGCGTGGTGGATGACGGGCGTTCCGGTGCTGAGGGAGTTCTTGGTGAGCAATCTGGTGCTGGTCTTGCGGCCGTCGTAAGTCGCTGAACTGGAACAGGTTCTCGTTCCGCAGGAATCTGGGTAGTGTGACGCTCATGACACAGAGCGTGGCTTTCAAGACCGAGTGGGACAGGCTGTTCATCGGCGGCAAATGGGTCGAGCCGTCGTCATCGGAAGTCATCGAAGTCCATTCGCCTGCGACCGGCGAGCTGGTGGGCAAGGTGCCGCTGGCCGTCGAGGCCGACGTCAACGCCGCCTGCGCGGCCGCGCGCAGGGCCTTCGACGAGGGTCCGTGGCCGCACATGTCGCCGCAGGAACGGGCCGCGATACTCGGCGCCGCCGTCAAGCTCATGGAAGAGCGGGCCGACGAGCTGAAGTTCCTGCTGGCCGCAGAGACCGGCCAGCCGCCGACGATCGTCGACATGATGCAGTACGGCGCCGCGATGGCGGCGTTCCAGTACTACGCCGGTGCGGCGGACAAGTTCACCTGGAAGGACATCCGCGACGGCATCTACGGCCAGACCCTGGTGGTGCGTGAGCCGATCGGCGTCGTCGGCGCCGTCACCGCGTGGAACGTGCCGTTCTTCCTGGCGGCCAACAAGCTGGGCCCCGCCCTGGTGGCAGGCTGCACTGTGGTGCTCAAGCCCGCCGCCGAGACCCCGCTTTCGGTGTTCGCGATGGCCGAGATGTTCGCCGAGGCGGGCCTGCCCGAGGGTGTGCTGTCGATCGTGCCCGGTGGCCCGGGGACCGGCCGCGCGCTGACCGCCAACCCCGAGATCGACAAGTACACCTTCACGGGCAGCTCGGTTGTCGGGAAGGAGGTCGCCAAGATCGCGGCCGAGAAGCTCAAGGCGTGCACGCTTGAGCTCGGTGGTAAGTCCGCTGCGATCATCCTCGAGGACGCCGACCTGGACTCCACGCTGCCGATGCTCGTTTTCTCCGGATTGATGAACTGCGGTCAGGCATGTGTCGGCCAGACCCGTGTTCTTGCCCCGCGGTCGCGCTACGACGAGGTCGTCGAGAAGCTATCCGGCGCTGTCGCCGCGATGCCGATCGGACTGCCCGACGATCCCGCGGCGATGATCGGCCCGTTGATCTCTGAGAGCCAGCGTGAGCGCGTGGAGGGCTATATCAAGAAGGGCGTCGAGGAAGGCGCGCGGCTCGTCACCGGCGGTGGCAGGCCCGAGGGCCTCGACGCCGGCTGGTTCGTGCAGCCGACGGTGTTCGCCGATGTGGACAACTCGATGACCATCGCCCAGGAGGAGATCTTCGGCCCGGTGCTCGCGGTCATTCCCTACGACACCGAGGACGACGCGATCCGCATCGCCAACGACTCGGTGTACGGCCTGGCCGGCAGCGTCTGGACCACCAACTACCCGAAGGCCATGGAGATCGCGTCGAAGATCCGCACCGGCACCTACGCGGTCAACATGTACGCGTTCGATCCGGGCGCGCCGTTCGGCGGCTACAAGAACTCCGGCATCGGCCGCGAGAACGGCCCAGAAGGCATCGAGCAGTACACGGAGGCGAAGAGCATCCTGCTGCCGTTCGGTTACACACCTGACAACTGAAGTTCAGCTTTGTCGGCTATGGTGACCCTCCCGTTCACAATGAGGAGGGGCACCATGGCGGTATCCGTAGATTTGGCCAAGTCGCTCGACAAGGCCTATGAAGGCAAGGCGCTCAAGGAGATTCTGGACGCGTCGCCTGCCGCCTTGGCCGGCGTGACCGACAAGGACGCCGAGTTGCTGGCCGAGGCCTTCAGCATCAAGTCCATCCGCCAACTTGGCGCGAACAAGTTCTTCGCCGTCGCGTCCGCTCTCGTCGCACTGGAGAACGCCGGCTAGCGTTTCCCTTCCGCCGACCGTGGGGCCTATACACCCCCGCCCGCCATTTCCTGTACATAGCGCCCACGTTCGGCGCCGGCACGGGCGGGGGCGACTACATCCCGGCCCCCCAGCCGTCAGAAAGCTTCCTCCCGCAGGTCCATGACCGCGAGGTCGGCACCTTCGATGATCCTGCGTTCGGAGGTCAGCCGCGGCAACACGCTCTTTGCGAAAAAGTTTGCCGAGGCGACCTTTCCGCTGTAGAACGCGCGGTCTCGGTCAGTTGGGTCCGCGTCGAGCGCGGCCAGCGCGATCTCGGCGTGCTGCAGCAGGAACCACCCGATCAGAAGGTCGCCGACCGCGAGCAGGAAGGGCACTGACTCGAGGCCGAGCCGGTACAACTCGCGGGCATTCTCCTGCGCGCCGATCAGGTATCCGGTCATCGCGGCGACCATGGCCTGAAGCTCGCCGAGCGCGGTGGCCAGCAGCGCGCGTCCGTCGGCCAGCTCTGGCCGGGCGGTGTCGCTGCCAAGGAAGGCCGTGATTTGGTTGACCACGTGCTGCAGGGCGGCGCCATGGTCGCGTGCGATCTTGCGGAAGAAGAAGTCCTGCGCCTGAATCGCCGTGGTGCCCTCATACAGCGAGTCGATCTTGGCGTCGCGGATGTACTGCTCGACCGGGTAGTCCTGCAGGAAGCCTGACCCACCAAAGGTTTGCAGCGATTCGGTCAGGCTTTGATAGGCACGCTCAGACCCGACGCCCTTGACGATCGGGAGCAGCAGATCGTTGAC
>JAWWPV010001208.1:0-5937 GCA_033854775.1 Trebonia sp. | reverse complement strand
ACGTAGCCCGCGACCTGGGCCAGCGGGTGACCGCCGGACTGCGCGGAGTTCGAGTAGGCGAGGTACCTGCCGAAGTTCCCCGGCCAGTGCAGCACCAGGTCAAGCATGACCGGGAGCGCGAACACGGCGCTGGTCACCGCGACGGGCAGCCATGCCCGCCGCTCGGGCCGCGGCCACGCGCGGCGCCGAAGGTGCGGTGCCAGGCGGGCCGCGACGGCGCCCAGGGAGAGCAGCGGCACGAAGAGCAGGAAGCAGGCGTGCCCGTGAATCAGGAACCACCCGGACAGCGCCGCGATCCACGAGTCACGCGTCCGCCCTCCGGCCACGGAGGCGACCGACACCAGAAAGGCCAGGTACGCGGGCACGTACTCATACGGCATCCAGTCGGAGCTGAAGACCGACGGGTGCAGCGCCCCGCAGAGGGCCGCCACCCCCAGGGTCACCAGTCCCGCGCGTACCCCGCCCCAGCGCCACCCGACAACGACAACGCACGCCGCGAAAAACGAACTGAGCACGTAGAGGCCGGCGACTTCCCCGTTCCACGCGGCGGGCACAACGCGCAGCAGGCCGTAGAAGAGGTCCTCCCCCCACGCCTGCACATACAAGAACGCGGGCCCCGGATGATTGAACTTCTCCCGCGAGTAGTTCCCCACGAGCAAAGCGAACCGCCGCGCCTGCTCAACCTGGATGGAATACGCCCCCATGTCGGCGTCCTCGTACACCGGCACGGAAAACATCCAGGCATTCCGCACGAGCAAGATCCCCAGCACAAGCCCGAACGGCCCCGTCCAGGCCAACGCGCCGGGCGCCAGCCGCCAACCCGAAGTGCCCGCGGAATGCTTGCCGGGAAGAGCGGCCTTTGCGGTAGTTTGATCACTCTGAGTAGCGGACACTTCCTCAGAGTAGTGCCGCCCCCACGGGCCGGCTTGCGGTTTGCGCCCAGGCGGCGGCAACAGTGCCGCCGCCTGGGCGCGTAGCGGCCGTCAGGGCGCCGGGCTCAGGCCCGCCGCGCTGAGCAGGTAGGCGTCCTTGTCATGGCCGGCGTCGGCGAGGAGCCCGGTGATTTCCTGGCCGGCCTTGGCGGGAGTGAGGGCGGGGCCGCGGTTGTCGATGAAGGCCGCGAGGTCCGCGCCCGCGCGGGCAGCGTAGGCGGCGACCGCGGCCTGGCCAAGCCCGGTGGCCGGCGTCAGGTCGGGAAGCACCGAGATGAACCTGATGCCGAGTCCTTCACGGCGGGACTCGTCGGCGGCGTAGGAGGCAAGGAACCGGATGGTGGCCTTGGCGCCCGCGTAGCCGCCGGACAGCGGCGAGCCCTTGACCGCGGCGCCGCTGGATACCGCGATGACCGTGCTGCCTGGCTCCAGCGGGTGCAGCAGCGCCTCGCGGACCCAGTTGAACGCGTGCTGCACGTCTACTTCCCAGTTGCGGCTGAAGGTCTGCCAGGTATGGCGGTGGATCGGCCGCGGCAGCGGGAACGCGCCGGCGTTGAGCACCAGCGTGCCTGGCTGGTACGCGTCGATCAGCTGGCCGGCCACCACGGGATCGGCCGCGTCGGCGACGACGGGGGTGAAGGCGCTGCCGAGCTGCTCGCGTACATCCGCAAGCGCGGCGGTGTCGCGGGCGACGCCGACCACGTGCGCGCCGGCCTCGGCGAGGGCGGCCGCGATGCCGCGGCCGAAGCCACGGCTGGCGCCGGTGACTATCGCCGTCGTTCCTGATAGTTGCCTGGTTGTCATTGCTGGCTCCTTGCGGTGAGAGACGGTTCACCGGTACAGATCCGGGCATGCGGCGGAATTAACCGCGCGTCCCCCGGTGACTTCTGGCCGTGCCGCGGATCAACCCAGATGGGGCAGGTGCAACTAGGCAGGAGGCATCACGATGACGGACGCGGCGGACTTCGGTCGGCTCGCCGACCCGTTCCGGGCCGAGCTGCTTGCGCACTGCTACCGGATGCTCGGCTCGGTCCACGATGCCGAGGACCAGGTGCAGGAGACCATGATCCGCGCGTGGCGGTCTTACGGTGATTTCGAGGGCCGTGCGTCGCTGCGCACCTGGCTGTACCGGATCGCCACCAACGCGTGCCTGCGGGCACTGGAGAACCGCGCCAGGCGGCCGCTGCCATCCGGCCTCGGTGCCCCGGGCGCGAACCCGGACGAACCGCCGGCCGCCAGGCAAGGCGAGGTCCCGTGGCTGGAACCGATCCCAGACGCCCTGGTGCGGGCCGACCCCGCCGACCCCGCGTCGGTCGTGGCTTCGAGGGCGAGCCTGCGGCTGGCCCTGATCGCCGCGTTGCAGCACCTGTCCGCCAGACAGCGCGCGGTGCTGATCTTGCGGGACGTCCTGAAGTGGCGGGCGTCCGAGGTCGCCGACCTGCTCGGCACCACGACGACGGCGGTAAACGGCCTGCTCGTGCGCGCCCGCGCCCGGATCGAGCAGGCGGGGCTGGCACAAGAGGAGATCCGTGAACCCGAGCAAACCAGCCAGCGCGCGCTGCTCGACCGGTACGCGGCGGCCTTTGAGAACGCCGACGCGTCCGCCCTCTCGCGGCTGTTGCGCGAGGACGCCGTGTTCGAGATGCCGCCGATGCTCACCTGGTTCACCGGGCGCGGCCGGATCGGGCGGTTCCTCGGCACCCAGGTTCTCCGCCAGCCAGGCGACTACACGATGGTCCCCGTCGCCGCCAACGGCCAGCCCGGCTTCGCGTGCTACCTGCTCGGCCGCGACGGCCACCGCCACGCCCACGCGCTGCAGGTGCTCACCGTCGGCGACGCGGGCATCGCGCACATTGTCGCGTTCATCCAGCCCGAACTGTTCCCGGCCTTCGGCCTGCCGCCGGTCCTGCCCATCCCGGAAACCGCCGAGAGGAGCTAGATCGTCCCGCGCTCGATCGCGGCGGCGATCCACGGGATAACTTCGTCGAGCATCTCATCGAGCGTCGTCACCGCCTCGAAGCCGAGCACGCGCCTGGCCTTCTCGGTAGCCGGCACCCGGCGCTGCACGTCGTACTCGAACGGGTCGTCGGACACGACACGCAGCGGCTCGTCGGGCCCCTTGATCTTCCGCCAGATCGTCTCGGCGAGCTCAAGCACGGTCGTGGACTGCGCCGTAGACAGGTTGAAGTCGTCGTTGAGCGCCGCCGGGTGCTCCATCGCGGTGACGATGCCGCGGGCCAGGTCGCCGCCGTAGGTGTAGTGCCGCACCTGCTCGCCGGTGCCGAGGATGTGCAGCGGGTCCTGCCCCTTGTACACCTTCTGCACCAGGTCGGGTACCACGTGGCTCATCGCGAGCTTCACGTTGCCCGACATGATCTCCTCGTCGCCAAGCGCGCGGGACTCGCCGATGCCCACGCAGTTGAACGGCCTGACGATCGTGAACGGCAGCTGGTACTGGTCCCTGGCGGCACGCGCGAAGTACTCGACGGCGAGCTTCTGGAAGCCGTAGGAGGACAGCGGCGGCGGTACCTGGCGCTCCTGGCCCTCGTAGGACGGCCATTCCGGCGTCGACTCGAAGACCATCGAGGAGGACAGGTACGTGACCTTCTGCAGCGACCCTTCCTTGTGCGCCTTGATGGCGGCGTCGCACGACGACGCGATGATCCGCTCGTTGTTGGCGAGCAGGTCGTAGGCGTAGGTGTGGAAGTAGGAGATCCCGCCGATCAGCGCGGCGCCGGCGATGAAGTGATCGCAGTCGGTGAGCAGGCTGGTCATCAACTCGGTGTCGCGGCAGTCGCCCTCGACGAGCCGGTAGTTCGGGTGACTGTCGTAGGACTTGGCAACCTTCCCGTACTTGGAAAAGTTGTCCACGCCGACGACGGAGTACCCCTTGCCGAGCAGTTCCTCAACGACGTAGCCGCCGATGAAGCCGGCAGATCCGCTGACGAGAACCTTCATTGAATGGCCTGTTCCTCTCCTGTTTGCTGCCCGTGGGCCCTGACCTGCTCGGCTGTTAGCTTGGAACCGAATGCGAAACGATACCAGCGCAGGTACACGGGTATCCACTGAGCGATCTTGAAATTCGACAGCCCCGCCTGCCGGTCAAGCCAGATCGTGGGGATCTCCGCCACCGGCATCCGCATCCTGCGCGCCTTGGCGGTGAGCTCGATGCCGATCTCGAAGCCGTCCCTGGAGTCGATCCCGACATTCCGCACGAAATCCGTCGAGTACGCCTTGAACGAGTTCGTCGCGTCCCGCGTGCCGATGCGCGCGAGGAGCCCGAGGGAACGGCCTGCCGTCTTCGACATCAGCCCTTTCAGCAGCGGGCCGCCGACCTGCTGGCCGCCCGGCATGTACCGGGAGGCGGCGGCGACCGCCACGCCCCGGTCCACGAGCCGCGCGAGGTCGTCGATCTGCCTGGGGTCGTCGCAGCCGTCCGCCATCGTCACGACGGCAACCGGCGCGGCGGCCGCGGCGATGCCGTACCTGATCGCGTTCGCAGGCCCGCGGCCGTAAGTGTTGACGAGGCAGCGAAGCCGCGGCTCCTTCTCCGCGTACCTGGTGACCACCGGGACCGTGTTGTCCTCCGCGGAGTCGACGACGACGAGCACCTCGCACTGGAGCCGGACCGACTCGAAGATCCGGTCGAGGACCGGGGTGACGTGCTCGCCTTCGTTATAGGCGGGCACGATCACGGAGACCCGCGGCGTCTCACCCGTCATACGCGCACTCCCCGGCCGAGCACGTTCCAGATGTCCGCGACCGGCTTGGCTGTCACCAAGTCCCGGTACTCGGGGTGCGGCGTGGCGATGACCAGCAGGTCGGACCGGGCGATGACCTCGTCCTGCGGGAGCAGGTTCCCGTCGACGGCGACGTACGGGTCGGCGCAGAGCACGGTGTCGGCCTTGAACTCAAGGACGCGCTTGAGCTTGTACGACAGGCTCGACCTGATGTCGTCGGAACCGCCCTTGAACGCCATGCCGAGGATGCCGACGGTCATCGTCGACAGGTCGAACTTCTGCTCAAGCCGGTGTACGAGGTACAGCGGCAGGCCCTCGTTGATCGTCATCGCCGTGTGGCCGAGCGTGAAGTTGTTGTTGTTGAACGCCGCGAGCTGCATCGTGTCCTTGAACAGGCACGGCCCGGCGGCGAACCCGGCGGCCGGCATGTCCGCGGCCCGCGGGTAGTCCGTGATCAGACCCTGCCGGATCCGCTCGAAGTCGAGACCCCGGTCGTTGGCCATCATGAAGAACTGGTTGGCCGCCGCGAACTTGATGTAGCGCCACACGTTGGTGAACAGCTTGGCGAGCTCGGCTTCCTCGGGCGTCAGCTCGACGATGGTGTCGGTCAGCCGCCCGAACAACGCGGACGCGCGCTCCAGGCCCCTGGGCGAGCGCGCGGACACGATCTGCGGCAACTCGAACAACTCCGTCATCGCCTTGCCCTCGGCGATCCGCTCCGGGCAGAAGGCCACCTCGATCTCGACGCCGAGGCCGGCGATCATCTTCTCCACCAGGGCGGTCACGCCGGGGAAGACCGTGGACCGCAGCACGAGCAACTGGCCGTCGCGCAGGTACGGCGCGCAGGCGGACAGAGCCCGGGGGATCGCGGTCTGGTTCGGGTTCAGGTGCTCGTCGACCGGCGTGCCGATCACGACGACCACGTGCTCCGCCGTGCCGACGACGGACGGGTCGGTCGACGCGCGGAGCCGCCCGGAGGACACGGCACGCTCGAACAGCGGCGCGGCGCCCGGCTCATCGAACGGCAGCTTGCCCGCGTTGACGGACTCGACGGCCGACTCGCTGACGTCATAGATGGCCACCTGGGCGCCTCGGTCGGCGAACGCGATCGCCAGCGGCAGGCCCACATGGCCGCAGCCGCCGATCACTACCCGGTCGCACTCGAACTCGTGGCTCGAAGCTGTTGGTGCCATCCTCGTGGTCCTTCCCCGCTGCATCGGCTATAGGTATTTTCTGCATTCAGCGCGTACGCCCACCCTATCGGC
>JAWWPV010001207.1:0-13442 GCA_033854775.1 Trebonia sp. | reverse complement strand
CCGGCCATGTAAAGCGCGGCCTGACCTGCGGAGTTCGCTCCGCCGACAACCGTGACCGGGCTGCCGGCGCACCCGCGGGCTTCCAGTTCGGTAGCCGCGTAGTAGATCCCGGCGCCCTCGAAGTCGGGCCAGCGCTCCAGAGGCAGCGCTCGGTAGCGGGCGCCCGTCGCGATGATGACGGCCTTGCTGTCAATGAATTCACCCGCGGGCAGGTGCAGCCGTAGCCGGCCGGCGCTGCGGTCGGTGTCGAGTTTGACCGCCTGGCAGGGGCTGGCCAGCTGGGCGCCGAACTTCAGCGCCTGAAGGACGGCGCGGCCGGTCAGGTCGGCGCCGGAGAGGCCGAACGGGAAACCGAAGTAGTTCTCGATCCGGGAGCTGGCCGCTGCCTGCCCGCCCGTGCCGGTGGCGTCTAGCAGGACCGTGTCCAGGCCTTCCGACGCGCCGTAGACGGCGGCCGCGAGTCCGCCCGGGCCGGCGCCGACGATGGTCACGTCGACGGGCTCCTTGGAGGAGCGGTGGTAGCTGAGGTTCAGCTGCTGGGCCAGCGTGCCCGGGGTCGCCCGTTTCAGCGTCGCGCCGGGCATTACGACGGCGGGCAGGTCGTCCTCGGCTAGCCCGGAGGACCCCATCAGCGCCTCGCCCGCCGGGCTGTCGGCATCGAACCAGACGTGGATCAGACGCTGGCGGGCGGCGTAGGTCCGCAGCGCCAGGCCGGAGGCCGACCTTGGGTTGCCGACGATCTCCACGGCCCGGGCGCCGGCGCTGCGCTGCAGCAGCTCCCGGCGTGCGACCAGCGCCCTGAAGATGATGTCCGAGAGCTCGCCGTCGTTCGCCATGAGCTGGCGCAGTCGCTCCGGGGTGACCCGGTAGACCGTGCCTGCCTCCCGGACCCGGCACAGGAGGTAGACGTTCTGCCCGGTCAGCAGGTTCAGCTCGCCGACGAAACCGCCGGCACGGACCTTGGCCACGGTCGCGGCGGGCACGTCGGCGGCCTCCGTCCGGATAACGTCAACCGAACCCCGGGCAACCACGATCAGGTCGACTTCCACGTCACCCGGATTGAACAGCACGTCACCCGGGTGGGTCTCCTGCGGCGTACCGTAGGCCACAAGGCGGGCGAACAGGTCATCGCCTAGCTGCGGCGAAGCGGCCTTGGCCGGTACGAGCGGCCAGTCCGGCTGCAGCGGTCCGTCGGCCGCGTGCCGCGAGTTCATGGTCAACGGCGCGGCCCAGGTGCTGGTAGGCGGCAATTCATCCATCGAGCGAACTCCTCCGCCCTGACTCCGTGAGCAATCAGCAAAGCGGCCATCATCGCGATGCCTCGCGCTGGCCGTCCTGAGCTAGGTTATGGCGTGGCCGTGCGGACGCGGACATCCGGGCCAAAGCGAGCCGTTACGCCTTGAAGAGATCAGCGACACCGTCGGCCGCAAGTCGACCTACGTAACCGGGACCGTCCTGCGGCAAGTGCCGTGGGTCGTGCGGCTACCCTCGCCCTGCCCGGAGGGCGAGCAGGGCGAGGAACTCGTAGGCGACGTTCGCCGCCGCGAGTGACGTCAGTTCCGCATGATCGTAGGCAGGGGCCACCTCGACGATGTCCGCGCCGACCAGGTTCAGGTCAACCAGGCCGCGCAGGATGAACTGAAGTTCCCTGGTGGTGAGCCCGCCCGGCTCCGGTGTTCCCGTACCGGGCGCATGCGCCGGGTCGAGGACGTCGATGTCCACGCTCAGGTAGACCGGGCGGTCACCGACCCGCTCCCGGATCCGGTCGATCGCCTGGTCCGTCCCGAAGCGCGCCACGTCCGCCGTGGTGACCGTGGCGAAGCCAAGCTCCTTATCGTCCGTCAGGTCGGAGTACGCGTAGAGGGGGCTGCGGATGCCCACGTGCGCGCTGGTGTCCAGTGCGAGCAGACCCTCATCGACCGCCCGGCGGAACGGCGTGCCGTGCGTGTACGGAGCGCCGAAGTACGTATCCCACGTATCCAGGTGCGCGTCGAAGTGGACCAGTGAGACCGGACCGTGCTTCGCCGCCGTCGCGCGCAGCAACGGCAGGGCGATGGTGTGATCCCCGCCGATCGCCAGCAGCAGGTCAGCTGAGCCCAGCAGAGCGCCGGCCGCCCGCTCGATGGTGCCGATGGCCTCGGAGATGCTGAACGGGTTGACCGGGATGTCACCGGCGTCGGCGACCTGATGGGCGTCGAAGGGGTGCGTGTCCAGGACGGGATGGTAGGGCCGCAGCATCTTCGAGGCCTGCCGCACAGCATGGGGACCGAACCTGGCGCCGGGCCGGTAGGAGACGCCGGAATCAAACGGAATCCCGGCCACGGCCACGGCCGGTGTCCTGCCGCTCAGATCCGCTAGGCGCGGCAGCCGGGCGAACGTATCCGGCCCCGCGTACCGCGGCACCTGCCGCCCGTCAGGCAGCCCGATCACAGCCTCGTCGTCATTGCGTGTCATATCTCTCCGTAGGCTCGAACCAGTGGTCACCGCGGCCACGCCGTTTGTTCACGGCGCGGATTCCGAAGTTCTCTGGCAGTAATGTACGCGTCCGTGCTTAAAGGGCCGACAGGCTCGCCGTTTCGATATATATTAGAAATGTATAGTCGAGAGGAATTGCATTGTCTTCCAAGCCCTCTGTCATCGTTTACGCCAAAGATGACCCCGACGTCGGCCCGCCGCCGTGGGAGCTGCTTGACACCGCGGTCGAGGTCGTGATGGCAGACGGCCCGGCCTGCCCTGCGGGCGAGATTCTCTACGTGTGGGACCACCGCCTCGCGGATCTCGGCGCGCTGCTGCGCTCGGCACCGCAGGTGCGCTGGGTACACGCCAACTCGGTGGGTGTGGACCGGCTGCTTTGCCCCGAGCTGCGGGGCCGGACGCTGACCAACGCCCGCGGCGTCTTTGACACCGCTATTACCGAGTGGGTCCTTGCCGCCGTGCTCGCGCACGTCAAGGGACTAGCCGAGACCTGGGAGCAGCAGCGGCTGGGCATATGGGAGCACCGGGTCACCGGGCGGCTTGCGGGACGGAGCGCCGCGGTGGTCGGTACCGGGTCGATCGGCCGCGCCATCGCCGCTGGTCTTTCCGCACTCGGGGTTCGGGTCGAGATGGTCGGCCGACCGGGCCGGGCGGGCACGGCGCGCGGGAGCGACCGTCTCGCGGAGGTGGCCCGCGACGCGGACATCCTCGTCCTCGCGCTTCCGCTCACGGCGGAGACCACCGGGCTGGTGGACGCTGCGGTCCTCGACGCCCTCGGCCCGGCCGGGTTCCTCGTCAACGTCGGCCGGGGCCGAAGCGTCGTGGAGGCTGACCTGGCCGGAGCCCTCCGGGCCGGCGCGATCGCCGGGGCGGCACTCGACGTCTTCGAGGCCGAGCCGCTCCCGGCGAGCTCACCGCTCTGGACTCTGCCCAACGTTCTCGTCTCGCCTCACATGTCCGGTGACTACGTGGGATTCGAGGCCGACATGATGCGCATCTTCGCCGATAACCTGCACCGCTGGCTGACCGGGCACCCGCTGCGCAACGTCATCGACCTCGACCGCGGGTACGTCCCCGGCTGAGAGCCGGTCGGTGCAGAAGTACATGCGCACGGGCAGGCCTCCAAACTGCTTGAACTCGCTCGCAAACGCTAGGAGGGGCGTGTTACAGGGAAAATAAATCTCCGTTTCGATACAGTATCGAGAACATCTGATTCGGCATGCTTGCCGAGAATTGACGCTGGTTTCTATAATGCATGGAATGCCCATGCGACTTGTGGAGGTAATCGTCATGGCTGAAGATCGGACGCGCCCGCTCATCGGCAACGGAACGCTCGAGTACGAGTGGATGACATGGCCGGAGATCAAGGCGGCGACCGACCTTCCGGTCGTACTGGCGGTGGGATCGACCGAGCAGCACGGGCCGCACCTGCCGGTGAACGCCGACTGGATCGTGCCGCAGGCGCTGCTGCGCGCCGCCCAGGTGGTGCGGCCGTTCGTGCTCGGGCCGGCGTTCCGGCTCGGCTACCGGTCGCGGCCCGCCAGCGGCGGCGGACAGCACTTTCCCGGGACGCTGTCGCTGCGCGCCACCACGTTCATGGCGGTCATCGAGGACGTGCTCAACGAGCTCATCCGTACCGGGTTCACCAAGATCGTCGTCTACAACTGGCACTACGAGAACGCCAACTTCGTCTACGAGCCGGCCTTCCTGGTCTCCGGCCAGCATCCTGACGTCAAGATCCTCGTGGTTGAGGACGGCATACCGCCCTTTGACGAGGAGGACCTGCGCACGCTGTTCCCCGACGGCTTCCCCGGCCTCGCGCTTGAGCACGCCGCGGTCATCGAGACCTCGCTCTTCGAGCACCTGTGCCCGGCGACCGTCCGCATGGACAAGATCGGCACCGACTCGCCGGCCCGCCAGGCGCCGTACGACATCCTGCCGATCGACACCTCGCTGTCGACGGCGAGCGGCTCGCTGTCGGACGCGAAGCCGGCCAGCCCGGAGAAGGGCAAGCTGCTGGCCGACCGGATCGTCGATTACGTGGTCGGCATCATCGACGCGGAGTTCCCCCTCCAGGGAGGGCGGTAACGTGCCAGCCGCGATCGTGACCGGCGCCGCGAGCGGGATCGGCCGGTCCACGGCACGAGAGCTGGCGGCACGCGGCTACGACGTCGCGGTCGGGCACCTTGCCCGCGAGGCAGAGGCCAAGCAGGTCGCCGAGGAGATCGGCGGCATGGTCTACGAGGCGGACGTGGCCAACATCCGCGCGGTGGACGACTTCGTCACGGCCGCCGAGCGGGACCTCGGACCCGTCGAGGTCGCGGTCGCCTGCGCCGGCTTTGACCAGGACGTGGCGCTGGAGGACCTCACGCCGGAGCTGTGGGACCGCAGCCTGGCGGTGGTTCTCGGCGGGGCGGTGAACGTCGTCGCATCCGTCGGCCCGAGGATGCGCGCCCGCCGCTCGGGCTCGATCGTCGCGATCTCCTCGGAACTCGCGCTGCTCGGAGACGCCGGCCATGTGCCGTACGTGGCCGCCAAGGCGGGCATTCTCGGGTTCGTCCGCACTATGGCGCGCGAGTACGGACCGGACCAGGTCCGGATCAACGCGGTGTGCCCGGGCCCCGTTGACACCGAGATGTTGACCGAACGGTGGCGTGGGGAGGAGTACCGGCTCAGCATCCCGCTCGAGCGGTTCGGCCGGCCGCAGGAGCTGGCGCGTGCGATCGCCGACGTCGCCGAATGGACCTGGCTGACCGGTCAGGTGATCTCGCCTAACGGAGGAGTGGTGATCCAGTGAGCGAGCTCGCGAGCGAACCGGCAAGTACTGTGCGTCCGCGAATGCGGACTCCGAGCGCCAGCGAGGTGGTCGTATGAGCGAGCTTGCGAGCGAACCGGCAAGTACTGGCTGATGTCGTAACGCGTGCCGCGCGCGGGCACGTCCGACTACGGAAGCAGGGACGATGAATCAGGAAGTGTCCGCGGGGCAGCCCCTTGACGGGCGCCGGGAGGACATCATCGTGACGGCGGCGCAGCTGTTCGCGGAGAAGGGGTACGCCAATACGACGATGACGCAGATCGCCCGGGCATGCGGGCTGCGCCAGTCGTCCCTGTACTACTGGTTCGGCCAGAAGGATGCGATCCTGCGGGAGCTGCTGGCGCTGAACCGGATCACGATGGACTTCCTCGCCACGCGGATCGCCGACGAGGCCGAGTCGCCGGCCGTCCGGCTGCTCCGGCTCTTCGTGTTCGACCTGAACGAGCTGTGCCGGGCGCCGGTGGACTTTACCGAGATCGACGCGCTCGCGCAGCGGCAGCCGGACGGATTCCGGGAGTACTGGGAGGATACGGCGGTGCTGCACCGTGGGCTGACCGCGCTCGTCGCCGAGGGCATCGAGCGAGGCGAGTTCGCCCGCTGCGACCCGGAGCTCGCCGCGCTCCAGGTCTGCGCCGCCGAGCAGGGCATCGCGCACCGGTTCCGCGGCTCGGCCGCGCACAGCACCGGAGGCGGGAGCCCGTTCCAGCATCCGGTGCTCAGCCGCGCCGAGTATGTGACCGAGTCGGCGCGATGGCTGGTGCGCTCACTGCTGGCCGACCCGGGGGATATGCCTGCGATCGCCGCCGCGGCGGCGCGTCACGCCGATATCGACGACCCCGCGCCAACCGACCCCGCGCCAACCGACCCCGGGCCAACTGCCGGCGCGCTGCCGCTGGTCGGCTCCTGAGCGTCCCTGATGAACGCAGCGAAGGCCCGGCGCGTGGCCAGCGTGTAGCGGTCCGAGTCGACGGAGACCTCCGGGTAGAGCCGGTGGAACGGGACCTCCGCCGGCTCCAGGGTGTCGAGGGTCGGCAGGTCCTCGTGGAGCACCGCCATCTCGGTGGCCAGCGTGTCCTGCGGGCTGAGCGCCGTGTACCCGGATGCCGTGCCCGATACGAGGAAGATCCGGCAGCCGGCCGCGCCCGCGGGCGTGAAGCACTCCATGACCACGCGCTTCCCGCCGGGTCCGTGGTCGAGGAGCACGGAAACCAGTCCCGGCGCGACCGCATGGTAACGGAAGGCCAGGTCCTCCACGTCACGGAACAGCGCGGCATCGCCGCCCCGAGCCGTGTAGGTCCGCGTCATCCAGGTTTCGTAACCGTCGCGCCTGACTTCCAGCCGTTCCACCTGGTGCGGTACCTCACCCATCGTGCCACGGTGCACGAAGGGGAAGTGGGCGACGTCGCGGAAGTTCTCGGCGGCCGCGATGATCCCGGCGGCGACGTCGACCGGCTCGCCCGCCAGGTAGGTCATCTCCAGCGCCTCGAGTTCGGGCAGGTACGGCGCCGGGGTGAGCGGGACGCCGAGGCAGGTCCACACCAGGCCGTACCGGACAACGACGGGGTAGCTTTCAGCCGTCGCGTTCTTCGGGATGAGCGCGCCGGGAGGGTTGGCGGGGATGTGCGTGCATGATCCGTCGGCCCCGAACCGCCAGCCGTGATAGGGACACTGGATGCCGTCGCCGATGACCTGGCCGAGGTTCAGCGCGCCGCCGCGGTGCGGGCAGCGGTTACGCAGGACGACGGTCTGTCCGCTGCCCGTGCGGAAGACCACGAGCCGGGTGCCGAGCAGGGTCGCCAGCACGGCCGAGGCCAGATCAACGTCCCGCGCGACCGGGAACCAGGCCCGGGCGAAGGCAGCGGTGCGCTTCCCGTCGTCACCTTCTGGATTCATGCAGCCCTCCGTCGGCATCAGGCACATCGTTACTCGATCCTAGATCTTTATAGCGAGATTTCGAATCTTTATAGAAATCTTTTACGTTTCTGTTTCTATATGAAATAGAAATGTCATACTGACCTCCGCTTGATCCCCTGAGCTGCAGCGGTAGCCCTAACCAGTTCATATCGCTGCCGAAACATGCACGATACAAGGAGGGAATAATTTGCTGTCATGAGCAGTCTTAGCCAGGCCGACGCGATCCTCGCTGAGGCGGAGGAACTGCTGCGGGTCAGCGCGCAGCGGTCGGTGATAGTCCGGCTTACCGGCTCACTGGCGATCGGGGCGCACTGCCCGGCGCACGCTCCGCTGCTGCCCGCGCTTGGCCGGCGACCCTACCGGGACATCGACCTGTTCGCTTACTGGAAGGACCGGCACCAGGTCGCCGCGCTGTTCGAGGAGCGAGGCTACGTCCTCGACCCCGCGGTCCGGCAGGCCCAGGAATTCGGCGTCAAGCGGTTTGTCTACGAGCAGCCGGAGAGCCACCTCAAGGCCGACGTGTTCTTCGACGAACTGGTGATGGCGCATACGATTCCCTTCAAGGGACGGCTGGAGCTTGGCGTCACGGCGATCAGCGTGACCGACCTGCTGCTGACCAAGCTCCAGATTCACGAGTTCACCGACAATGACTTGGTCGACTGCCTGGTGCTGCTGGCCGAGCATCAGGCCGGGACCAGCATCGACGCGGCCTACATCGCGGAGATCATGCGCAAGGACTGGGGCTTCTGCCACAGCACCGAGATCAATCTGGCGCGGATCGCGGCCGCGGTGCCCGCCTTCCCCGCGCTTCCCGAGACGGCCGTGCGCGCCATCGAGGGCAACATCACGGCCCTCCGCGACGCCATCGAGCGTGCGCCGAAGACGCAGAAGTGGAAGCTCAGGGCGCGAGTAGGTGAGCGAACCCGCTGGTACGAGCAGGTCGAAGAGGTCAACCGCTAGCAGCTCAGGCCGCTGTCCCTGACGTAGGCGGCGACGCGCTGCCTGGCGTCTTCCAGGTGAGCACGGAACGCCGCCTCGGCCGCCTCCGGTCCGAGACCGAGCGCGGCGAGGAGTTCCTCGTGCTCGGTGACGGCCGCGCGCGGCGCGGGCGGGAGTTTCTCCTCGTGCAGCCTGAGCAGTATGCGCAGCTCGGTAGCGTACCGGCGGTGCACGTCACGCAGCCGGGAGTTGCCCGACAGCTCGCACACCGCGCCATGGAAGCGCAGGTCCGCCTCGGCCGTGAGGGGCGCGTCGAGCGACGCGCCCCGCATGTCCTCGACCCTCCGCTCCAGTACCGTCAGCAACTCCGGGTTGCCGCGTCGCAGGATCAGGCGCACCGCGGCGGTCTCCACCGCGATGCGCAGATCGTAGATGTCGAGGACGTCCTGCTCGGTGAGCCGGACCACGAACGTCCCGCGGCGCGGCTCGTCCCTGACCAGGCCCTCGGCCGTGAGCAGCCGCAGCGCGTCCCGCACCGGACCACGGCTGACGCCCAGTTGCCCGGCCAGCCGGGCCTCGACGAGCCGCTCGCCGCCGGCCACATGGCCGGCGGCGATCAGTTCCCTGATGGCGTCGGCCGCCTGGACGGCCAGCGTTTCGCTCCGGAGCGGATGCAGGACTGCCGACGGGGTCACCGGGGCCGGCCCAAGTTCGCTGGATCGAGTCACCACGCGTCCGTTCGGGATGTGAGTTCTTTCTATTCGATCGGAATTTCACGATAGCGCTGGTCGATGTTCACGCCCTGCCGGCGGCGGTAGTAGCGCATCCCGTAGAAGATGACCACCCCGGCGGCAATGACGATCAGGGCGCCCCAGTCGGCGAAGGCCAGGTTCGGTGTGTAGGCGTGGTCGACGAGGATTCGGGCCGTGCCGACCCCGACGAAAACCAGGGACACGATCCCGATCAGCGTGATGACGGGGACGCGGCCGATCCGCCAGGCGATCGGCGAGTTCTCGAACCCATCGCGTTTCACGAAGGGGAAGAGGATCGCGGTCAGACTCACCAGCACGAACGACAGGGTGAAGCCGATGAAGCCGGAGATCGGGCCGAGCAGGCTGGTGAACGCGAACAGCCCCAGCCAGACCTCGGCCAGCACGGCGCAGAAGACGATCGCCACGTAAGGGGAGTGGAACCGCTCGCTCACGGTGCCGACGCGCTCCGGTGCCACGCCGTCGATGGACCAGGCGAGCATCGCCCGGCTCATGTAGACGAGGCAGGTCCCACCGACGAAGAACGCGATCACCAGCACCCAGATGAAGGTGAGGATCGTCAGCACCACGTTGTTGCCCGCGATCCCGGTGAAGACGTTGATGAAGGGCTGCGCCGCCAGTGTGTAGTGCGATGACGTAGACGAGGCGAGCAGGAATACGGACCCGAAGGCGGCCCGGTAAAGGTAGACAAGCACCACCATCGCCACGCCCATGCTGGCCATCGCGCCGTTGATGCCGATGAGCTGGCCCCTCCGCACGTCCTTGACCTCGCCGCTGAACGACACCGAGGCGACCGCGAACCAGATCGAGAACGCCGGCCAGATCATGAACTTCACCGTTTCGGTGAACGACCCGCTGGCCATGGCCGTGCCCTTGATGATCTCCTGGTACTCGCCGCTGCCCGCCAGGTGGTCGAAGTTCGACTTGAAGTCGAGTGCGCCGGTCGCGGCCAGCGCGAGCACGATGATGGTGATGACCAGGCTGACCGCGGCGGCGTAAGAGGCCCAGCGCTGCCAGCGGAAGTAGCGGGCGAGCCCGGTGCCCTGCAGGCAGGCAAAGAAGACGACCATGATGCTGCCGGTGATGAAGATCCCCCAGCCCCCGCCGAACCAGCTGGAGGCGTCAAGCAGGCCGGGGCTGTTCATCTGGACGCCGAGGACGCCGCAGAACGGGGACAGGGCGTAGATGGCGAGGAACGCGCCGTTGATCCCGTAGTAGAAGACCTGCCAGAACGTGAACGAGAAGCTCGCCGTGAACCCGACGGCCGGGTGGATGATCCGCGAGATGAACACGTACTCGCCGCCGGACCGAGGGTAAACGGCCGACAGCAGCGCGTAACAGGTGCCCAGGGCGAGGCCGCCGACCGTGGCAATGACGGTACCCCATTCCATCGAGGCGCCGGGGTAAGCGCTCCACGCCAGCACGATGAAAACAAGGTAGCTGAGCGCGATCTGCTGCCACCCGTAGAACATGACGTCCTGGGCCTTAACCTGGCGGACCAGGCCAGAACTAGCGCGAGTGAATACTCCGGACGGCGCCGGCATGGCGGTTTTCTCGGACATACTGACCTATCCAGTCACTAGGTTGATTTTGCGAAGGCCCTTCTTCGGGTGGATGTCGATAAGCAGCCCGTCAAGAATGCCCTCGCCGTATTCGCTGCCCGGGTTCGCCACCGGGACCCCGTCGAGCTTCTTGACGCCCTTCGACTCATGAATGTGGCCGTGCACGCCCACCAGCGGGCGGTACTTCACGATGGCTTCCCTGGTGGCGGTGCTGCCGACCGGGATCATCTCCGGGCCGCCGCCGTTCACCACCATCTGCAGGTTCTCGTCCAGCCGGGGCGCCAGGTCCAGGCCGGTGCCGAGCGGCGGAACGTGCAGGCTGAAGATCGTCTTGCCGGGATCCCTGACCCCCTTGGCCGCCTCGTCGATGCGCAGGGCGAGTTCGGTTTCCGGGATGTCCCGGGGGCAGGGCCAGGGCGTGGGATTGCCGTACCCCATGCCGAGGATCTGGTAGCCGTCCGGCAGGTCGATGACCCGCCCGTTGGGGTCCTCGATCACCTCGGAGTTCTTGAGGGCGTCATCGACCTCGAGGAAGTCGTCGTTGGCCCCGCTGACGAAACAGCGCACCCCGGTGCCGCGCAGTTTGCCGTCGGCCTCCTCGAGCCATTCAGTGACCCGCTCGAGGACGAGCTTGTGGAACAGCTCGTCGACGCGCGCCTGATCCTCGGCGTACCACTGCTGCTCGTCGGGGGCCATTTCGGCCCAGTACTGGCCGCTGTCGGCGATCCGCAGCTTGAGTTGCTGCATTTCCTCCTTGTTGTCGATCCGCCGCTCTACGCCCATGAATTTCGCGGTGTGGTGGCCCTTCGGCTGCCGGACGATCGGGACGATGAACTTGCCCGTGATGTCGCCGCCGACCATGATGATGTCCGCGCCGTAGAAGTTCGCCGAGGCCAGAAACTTCTTCCAGCACTTGCGGGAAGCGTGGATGTCAGAGCAGAAGTAAATGCGCATCGCCTGTGAATTTCGTGTCGGGGATCGTGGTCGGCCGCTCGGTGAGCGTCGTGGTCAGCTCGTTGCCGGCCACCGTCACCTGACATGGGTGCCGCTGAGGGCCCGGCGGCTGGGGGGTGGCCATGGGGGCCAACTGTTAACCGTTGGCAATAGTTCACGAGATCGCCGTTAGCAGGGGATATCCGTAATGAAAACTGCACGTTACGGGCATATCGGCTGGGAGTGTCGGCCCAGGCGGCCACCCACACCAGGCCGGGCTTGGGCGGCGTGGTGTCCAGGGCGCCCGTTCAGACATTGCTGATGACCTGGCCATCACGCTGCACCATCTCGATCGGGCATCCCAGGATGATCGACCGATGGGACGCAACAGCGTCGGGAACGAACAGCCACCTTCAGGGGTCAGCCGCGACCGCACCCGAATCCTGAGCGCCATCACGCTATAGATATCTATCTATTTGACTTTGCCGATCCCGTGCCTTGGAGCGCGGGGCTGGGTGATGCCGCGCGCGTAGTGGCGGAACTGCCATTGGGTCTGGCGGCTACTTCCATGGTCGTGGTCTCGGGCCCCATGAGATTGCGGGTTATCAATTTCACTGACAAAAAACGGCCACGCAATCTCATCGTAACGAGAATGGCCACAGCCCCGTCTCGCGCAATACCCCAGAGTGATCAATTAGGCCTGGATGGGCCATTGTGTTTGACGATGATTGTCGCTAGGGTCCACCTCGGAACATACCCGCTCATAGAGGAACATTTCGCTGCGCATGCGCTCAGAGGAAAGGGAAATCATGAGAACTGCCCGATTGCGGGCCCTGGCCGGGGCCGCTGGGCTGGCGATATCCTTCACCGCGGTGACAGCCGGGACTGCGGCAGGCTCAACCACGGCGGCGTCAGCCGGGACCCCAGGCGGCTCGGCGCCCCCTAGCTTCTCCAGGCTAAGCACGGGCCAGGTCAAAGCCCTCTCGTCCGGCAGGCAAGAGCGCATGGTGGTCGTGTTCAACGACCAGCTCACCAACCTGCCGGCGACCAGCGCCCACCGGCAGGCCCGGGAAGCAGCGGCCACGTCTCTGCAGGCGCCGCTCGTGGCCCAGCTGAAGCAAGTCGGGGCCACGGGCATCACGACCCTCTCGCTCCTCAACGCTGTCGCGGCGACGATGCCCGCGGCTGAGGCACAGGCACTCAGCCACATCCAGGGCGTCAAGGAAGTCGTCCCTGACGGGACCATCATCATCGGGGACGCGAGGTCGACCACGAAGACGGCATCCGCCTCCCAGGTGCGGAAGTCGGTCATGCCGGCATCGGCGGCCGATGGGCAGCAGCTGTGCAGCACGTCTTCCGGCAAGCCGCTGCTTGAGCCCGAGGCCCTCACCAGCATCCACGACGCGTCCGACAACCCCGATGCTTCAGGCGAGGCGTCCGCGATCGCGACGGGCCAGGGCGTCATCGTAGGGAACGTCGACGCCAACTCGCTGGCCGGGAACCCCAACCTGATCCGGCCCGACGGGCAGCACGTGGTCATCGACGCCCCGAACCCGAGCGAGAACGTCTATAGCGACGAGTTCAACGGTGACGTCTCCACCATCGCCGCCCAGGGCACGGTCACCTACACCTACGCGTCCCAGCTGCCCTACTCGAAATTGCCTGCGAGCTGCAGCTTCCGGATCGTAGGGGACGCCACCGGCGCCTCTCTCGTCAGCACCGGCTACTTCTCCGACACCAACTCGTCCGGTCAGACCGTGGCGCCCGAGTCGCAGGTCATCGCCGGGCTGCAGCAGGCGGTGACCGAGGGCGCCAACGTCGTGTCGGAGTCCTACGGCTTCGGTGCCCTGCCAGGTGCCAACGACGACCTGCTCGAGCCGACGAACGACGCGATGGTGGCGGCGGGCGTTGTCGTCGTCGAGAGCGCGGGGGACAGCGGCTCGTCCGGCACGGTGGAGGCCCCCGCCGATGACCCCGGCGTCATCGACGCCGGCGGTACGAACGACCTCAGGCTCCTCGCCCAGGCTGACGGCT
>JAWWPV010001206.1:0-6207 GCA_033854775.1 Trebonia sp. | reverse complement strand
AAGGCCGGGCTCGGGTCTAGGCGGGTGAGTCGACGGGGAGGCCTGCTGCCTGGGCTGCGTCGAGGAGTCGCTTGTCGTAGGTGACGAATGAGGTGAGGCTGGCGCGAGTGTGCAGGGCTGTGCCGAGGTGGATGGCGTCGAGGCTGCGGACTGTTGCGGGCCTGGCGGTCTGGGCCAGGATCCGGATGGGCGGGCTCAGGTCGATGAGGTCGATCTGGTCGAGCACGGCGGGGAGGCGGGATACGGCATCGGGCGCGTACCTGGCCAGTGCCCGGAATGACTCGATCTCGGTGAGCACGGAGCTGGTCCAGCCGGTTTCGGCGCGCTCGCCGAGCCAGTCGCGCAGTGCCTGTGATTCCTGCTCGGCGTGGGCGAGCTTGACGACGGCCGCGGAGTCGAGGTAGATCATCAGCGCTCGGCGGCGCGGTCGCGGGCGAGTTCGTCTGCGACGTTGACGCCGTCGGAGGCGCCGAGGTCCATCTGCAGGACCTCGCGGCGCATCCGGGCCGCGCGCTCGCGGCGGCCGGCTGCCTCCAGGACGGCCTGGCGGATCGCGGCGGAGCGGGACATGCCGTCACGGGTGAGCACCTGGAGGGCGTGCTCGGTCTCGTCGTCGGTGCGGACGGTGATCGTGTCAGCCATGCCACTATTGTAAGACGTAACGTCTTACAAGTGCAATGCGCTCCGCCGGGACAGGTCACCGCGGCGGCGGCGGGCCTGAGGGGGAAGCGGGCTGTCCTCGGAAATAATGCCGAGAGTTGGAGCCCGCCTCGGTGGTCTCTGCGACACAGCCGCCCAGGCCGTAGCACGATATCCGCCGTTCGGCGCGCCAAATCAGGTCGCGTCGGCCGACGATATCCGCGTACATAACGCATCACGCTCTTGGTGCTGCCCTGATTCTCCGGCCCGCTGGCCATCCTCGCGATCAGAAGGCTGACGGTGACCCCGCAAAAGCTTGCGGGCCGGCCGACCCCGTGGATTGCGGCGCGGATCCGGCCGCTCTGGCGCGTGCCTGTCGGTGGAGTGGTGTCCTGTCCAGCGATGTGCGGCCGGGTACAGGCGGCTAGTAGGTGGCGTAATGCCGCATCGTCTCGCTGGTGAGTTCCGCGGACAGCGGCCGTCCAGCGGCGATCTGGTCGCGCAGCTCGCGGAAGTACCCGATGTAAAGGTCCGGCGTGAACGTGTTCAGTACGACGGCCGGCTCGTCTCCGGGGTTGGCGAAGCTGTGCGGCGCGCCCGGCGGAACCATCACCAGCGTGCGGGCCGGTGCGTCGAACCAGGTGTCGCCGCTGGTGAACCGCACCGTGCCGGACACCACGTAGAAGCCCTCGTCGTGCTCGCGGTGCCGGTGCTGCGGCGGCCCCTCGGTATGCGGCGCGATCACGATCTCGGCTGCCCCGAGCCGGTGCGCGGTCGTGCCGCCGTCTTCGAGTATCCGCAGGGTGATCGGCCCGGACAGCGCGACCTCGCCGTCATCTGGGCCGGTCATCCGGATCTCGCTCATCGGGTGAAGTCCAGGACGGCGGCCAGCAGCGCCGACGGCGCCTCCAGTTGCGGGAGGTGCCCGGCTTCGTCGAGTACGACGAGCCGTGCGCCGGGTATGGCCTTGGCGAACGCTTCCCCGTGCTCCGGCGGGTATATGCGGTCGGCCGCGCCCCATACCACCAGCACCGGGACGCGCACCGAGCTGAGCTGGCCGAGCAGGGAGGGGTCGGTCATGCCCTGCGCGGTGTAGTCCTGCAGCGCGGCCCGATTGCCAGCGATTGCCGCCTTCGCCTGGTCCGGCAGCGTGGAGAAATCGACACGGAACCTTTCCGGCTGGTAGTAGGCCATTTCGGTGACCTGGTCCGGCGTGAGGGAGAAGAAGTCGGCGGCCGGGTGGTCGTCGACCTCCAGACCGCCCGCGTCGGCCAAGACGACGCCGCTAATCCGCGGGCTCGCGTGGATGGCCATCTCGGCCGCGATCCACCCGCCGACCGAGTTGCCGATGACCGTCACGCCGGTCAGGTCGAGCTCGTCGAGCAGGCCGGTATAGGTGAGCGCGAGCCCGCGCATGCTGTGCAGGTACTCCGGCCGCGCCGTCCCGCCGAACCCGGGGTGCGTCGGCACGATCACCCGCGATCCCGCCGCGGCCAGCACCTCGCCGAACCCGGCCACCGACTGCGGCCCGGCCCCGCCGTGCAGCAGCAGGAACGCCGGCCCTGCGCCGTGCTCGGTCACGTCTACCTGCACCGGGCCCAGTCGGCCCGCGTGAACGGTGTATGTCGGCATCTGGCTGACTCCTTCGTAAGAGTTGACTCTCACGAAGCTTAAAGCCAGGCGGCAGTTTATGCAAGCAGTCTCTCATAACGAGAGTCTTTCTTGACGGAAGCGTGCCTGCGAGGGACTCTAGGTCAGTGGGAACCCGGGTGAACCAGAAGGCGCGTACCCGCGCCGCTATCGTGCAGGCGGCCCGCGAGCTGGCCAGGTCTGGCGCGGAGATCACGATGCCGTCGGTCGCGCAGGCGGCGCTGGTCTCCGAGGCGACCGCCTACCGGTATTTCCCTGATCTGGTCACCCTGCTGCTGGAAGCCGACCAGGGTACCTGGCCGGACCCGGCCGAGGCGCTCGCGCCGGTCGCGGACAGCGGAGATCCAGTCGAGCGGATCGGTTTCGCGGCGAGGCTGCTGCTGGACGGCGTGCTGGCGAACGAGAGCGCGGTCCGCGCGATGATCGCCGGCTCGATCGCCAGGCCCGGGATTGCCACGCGGCGGCCCGGGCACCGGTTCGGCCTGATCGATGCCGCTCTCGCCCCGGCGGCGGACCGGCTCGATGCGGTCGCCCTCGCGCAGCTCCGGCGCGACCTGGCCGTGGTGGTCAGCGCCGACGCGCTGTTCACGCTCACCGACCTGTGCGAGCTGAGCAGGCCGGACGCGGTCGATAGCGCCGTGCACACCGCCCGCGCGCTTACCGAGGCCGCATTCCGCGCAGCGGAGCATCAGATCGTGCGGTAGCGGCTCTGGTGCGCCCGGCGGGACGGCGGCGATCCGCCGTGCGCACGTCCGCGAGGTCGTCGAGAACTCCCTCCGCTTCCTCCGCACCGACCACATCGACCTGCTGTACCAGCACCGCCCGGACCCTTCGGTGCCCGTCGAAGACGTCGCCGGCACGGTGAAGGAGTTCATCGACGCGGGAAAGGTGCGGTACTTCGGGCAGTCTGGGAGTGACCGAAGACCGCCACTCGATCTGGACGATCTGGGCGCTGTGGCTTCGAAATCAGCTGAGCGCGCACGACCAAATAATCGGCAGCTCGATCTCGCATGCTGGCGACGGGGAAGCGCATTGCGGGCGTGGCTGCTGTACTGGATGCTTAAGGTCGGGGGTCTGGCGGGGGCCGGCGGGGTGCGGGGGTTTCGGCCAGCCGGGCGTGCAGCCGGTCCCGGACTTCGGCGGAGGTGTAGGCGCTGCGGCGCCGCTGGTCGCGGATGATCACCACCCCGGTGGCGGCCACGCCTGCGAAAGCGGCCAGTCCCAGCATCTTGAGCCAGCGCATCTGCTTAGGTTAGAGCATGCCTGCCGCGAGTATCAGCCTGAACGAGGCAGTGGACCTGGCCCGCACCGGTGACGTGTGGCTTTTCCGCGGGCACAAGATGGCCGACCGTGCGATCCAGGTGGCGACCAACAGCCCGGTCAACCATGTTGGCATGTCGGTGGTCATCGAGGACCTGCCGCCGCTGATGTGGCACGCCGAGCTGGGCCGCTCCCTGCCCGATGCGTGGACCGGAGCCCGTCATCGCGGGGTCCAGCTGCATGACTTGCGCGACGCGGTCAGCGTATGGGCTGGCAGGTACGGCCAGCGGGCGTGGCTGCGCCAGCTGGACCCCGTGGTGACCGGTGAGATGGAAGACGCCGCACTGCAGACGATCGCGCGGCTGGACGGCACCCCGTTCCCGTCCACGGCCCAGCTCGCCTCGCGGTGGCTGCTCGGCCGCGTGCCGGCCCGCGGGCACCAGGGAGGCGGCGCCGGACTGGAGACGGCCTACTGCGCGCAGGTGCTGGCAGTGACCTATCACGCCATGGGGCTGCTGCCCGGCGCCCGCCGTCCGGGCCGGTACGACGCGGGCAGCTTCTGGAGCGGGGACAACCTGGGGCTTTCCGCCGGGTTCCGGCTCGGCGGCGAGATCGCCGTGCACCTCCTGCCCGGTGATACGGCCGCGCCGCGCGCTCGCCGCTGACGGCTGATCCTCGCGGCTGACGTCGCCGGCGGCCGGCGGCCGCCTGGCGGCCGGACATCTCCGGCGGGTCACCCGCCGTGCCGGGATCGATAAGCGCGTCGGCCCTCACACGCTGCGGCATGCGTTCATCACCGCCACGCGGGACTCCTCTGGCATGCGGGAGGGATGGCGAAGGATCCCCTTCGCGGCCTCATGCTTGACATTATCCGTCAAGTACTTGACTATAGGTGTCAAGTAGGCGATGAGAGGAGTCTGACCATCCGTACTGAGCTCATCGACCAGCTGGTTCGTGTCGTTGACGTCCGGCTGCTCGATCCGCTGGAGATCCTGCTCGAAGGGGACGAAGCGGTCGAGTCCGCGCGGACGCTGGTTCGGCTGCGTGCGGAGGCCTGGGCGTCGGTGATGCTCGGGCCCGACGACCGGGCCGCCGTGCAAATGATCGCCCGGGTGATCTCCAGCCTCTACCCAGGGGATGCGCCCTTCGCGCCGCCCACCGAATGGTGGCGCACGCCGCTGGGCCAGGTAGCGGTGCGGCGGATCGGGCACCCGTCGGCACAGGCGGTGCCATATTCGGTGGCGGGCGCGATGCTCGGGATCACCCGGCAGGGCGTTCACGACCTCGTCACGCGCCACAAGCTGGAGCGTCATCCCGAGGGCGGGGTCACCGTCGAGTCCGTACGCGCCCGGGCCAGCCAAGGGCTGCCACGCCACGAAGGGAACGATTTATGCCCAGCCATGAGGACCTGGTCCCTGGCGGAGACGTCGCGGTGCGTGACTTCGGCGGATCTGGCGCCCCGCTCCTGCTCCTGCACGGCGCGGGCGCGAACCTCGTGAGCATGCAGCCGCTGGCCGGGGAACTGTCCCCGCAGTTCCGCGTCATCGCGGCCGACCTGCGCGGGCACGGCCGCTCCGGAGACGGCCCGTGGGAGTGGGAAGCGGTGCTCGGCGACCTCGAAGCGGCCTGCGGCGGTCTCGGCCTGCCCGAGCCCGCCGTCGCAGGATGGTCGCTCGGCGGCATGATCGCCGCTCTGTGGGCCGAACGTCACCCCAGGTGCCCCGCCGCAGTGAGCCTTGACGGCACGCCGCCGCCCAGCCGGCCGGACCAGTGCGCGGGAACCGAGCCGGCCCAGGCCCTCGCGGACCTTGAACGCCTGCACGCCGCCTTCACGGCCATGCGCGACAGTATGGCCAGGCCGCTCAATCCGTCCGACGTCCAGGCGGCCCTCGACCAGCAGCGGGCGATGGCTCTCCGGTACGGCACCCCGCAGGACATGGCGGCCCAGGGGTTCCGGCGCAACCTCACCATCCGGGACGGGCAGACATGGCTGCGGCCGTTGCCGCACGTGCTGGCCACGCTCCAGACGGCGATGGCGGACCTCGACATCATTCCCGTCTACCGCCAGGTCAAGTGCCCCCTGCTGGTGGCCCTCGCCACCGACGACCTCCCGGAACAGCAGCCGTTCCACGAGTTGTACGCGGCATACCGGCGCGGCTTCGAGAGCCGGCTCGCCGAGGCGAGCGACGCCAACCCCTGCCTCCGGATCGCCCGCGTCGAAGGGGCCACCCACGCGATGGTCGCCGAACGACCCGCCGAGATCGCCCAGCTGATCACGCGCTTCGCGGCTCCGACCGTCGCTTGAACGCACCGGACGCTTTCTCACGGACATGTCGCAAGCGCCATTTCGGCGACATGGGATTCGGGTGCGGTCCAGTCGAAGCACGCAACCGTTCGGACGAACCGATCTTGATCTGACGCGCCCTGACCGCCATCATGCGTCCCGGCGGTCCAGCACCGTCCAGGCGATGGCGTACACGATGGCGACGAACAAGCACATCACGCCGAAGCCGGGCCAGGGCTGGAGGGTGTGGGCGGAGTGGTGGACGCTGGTGAGCTGGCCCCCGGCCTGGGTCGGCCAGAACTCGATGACCGGGTTCCGCCACGAGTCCGGCAGCGCCTGGGCGATCCCGGGCAGGACGAACAGGACGGCGATCA
>JAWWPV010001205.1:0-5797 GCA_033854775.1 Trebonia sp. | reverse complement strand
ACAGCATCGTCGTCACCGCCTCCTGCTCCGGTGCCGTGTTGAACGAGGCCAGGGTCACGAAAACCTCCCAGGTCACGAGCGTAGAAGCTTGAGCGCCGCGGGTGCGTCGCGCCACATGGAAGCGGATGTAACGCGCGGCTATTCGTCTTGTAGCTTCCGATAAACATGCGCGCGTTACGGTAGCGCGGTCGCCAACTGGAGGTGCGCGTGCGGGTCTGGGAATCCCTTGAAGTGCCGGCGGAACGACTGGAGGCACGAGCGGGCCAGGCCGCGGGTCAAACCGCCGCCGCCGGCGGACCTGCCGCAGGTCGCGGGCCTGCGACGGGCGGCAGGCCGGAGCCGCCCGTGCACGAGCTGCTCGCCAGCGTCCCCGCGCCGGTGCTGCGCTCGTTCAGTGACCGTCTCCTCGGTCCGCTCCAGCAATACGACGACCGGCATCACGCCGAACTGATCAGCACGCTGAGGTCGTTCCTCGCCTGCGACGGGTCGTGGTCGGCCTGCGCGTCACGGATGTACGTGCACGTCAACACCGTGCGGTACCGGATCGGCCGGGTCGAGGCGCTCACCGGCCGCAACCTGTCCGCACTGGCCGACCGCGTCGACTTCTTCCTGGCCCTGCGCGGTGCCTAGCCCTCCTGTCCTGCTCGATGGTTCGCCTTAGTCCGCAACGCCGAGATCAACGCGCATTGCGTGCCGCAACTGCTTGAGCGCGGATCCGACTTCTTGATCAAGAAAGTTCTCCAGCTTCTGCCTGTCGGCTGCCTCAAGCCGACGATCTCCGGGCCGCCGCGTAGCCTTCACTTTCCCGTAGGCCTCTGCCAGGCACCCGTTCGCAGTGCTCGCTGCTTTCAGTACGGCATCCGAGAGGATCATTTGTGCCTCGCCATAGCGGCTTGTGAAGTCCTGCCGAGCCTGCTCAAGCTCGTCAGCCTTCTCGTTCATCCCGTCGAACAGGCAGTTCTTGAGTGCCTGACGGAAACGACGGGCCGCCATATTCACGGCGACGCAACTGTCCCGCCGATCCATGTGCTCCGCTCGGTGCCGCTCTTCGGCCTGCTCCCCAGCCCGCCGCTGCTGCCGTTCATCCAGCTCAACGCGCTTCAAGCGCAAGGAAAACAGCTGGGTCAGCAGAGCCGAAGCAAGAGTACCGACGACACCGACAATGGCAACTATCAGAGCGAGGACGTTACCGCTCATGACTAATCAGCCTCCATGGCCGACGAGCGTGGACGGGCAAGACCGTGGCGGTTGAGAGTGGCGGCCATCGTGGCTATGCCGTCGGCGAGGTCAGAGACGTCGGCAATCGTCGCACTGGACGGGTCGTCGTCCGAGATCTCGCCGAAAACGTGCGCCGCGTACGGCCCGAGGCCGCGGGTGACGAAGCGGATGTTCTCCGCCTTCATTCGCGCCACCCGGGCGAGGACGTCGCCGCGCTGGGGGCCGAGGTCGCCATCGCCGAACAGTGCCACTACGCGGTCGCCGGTGAAGGCGTCCAGCACCTGGTGGCAGTGGGTGAGGCCAGGGAGCAGGTTCGTGCCGCCTCTGATCCGCGCGGCATCGAGCACCCCGCTGGCCGCTAGGCCGTCGGATGTCGGCTCGGCGACGGCGGCCACGCCGTCGTCCCAGAGGATCACGCCGATCCGGTAGTGGGCGGTCACGGCCTCGGTGACGAACTGCCTAGCCCCGCGCACCGCCTCCGCGAGCGGGGGGCCGCTCATCGAGCCGCTCACGTCGATGCACAGCATCGCGGTGCCGCCGAAGCGGTCCTGCACGGAGCGCAGGTGGGGTCCCGGCGGGATCTGCGTCAGGCCGGGCGCGGTGAATGAGCGGCGAATCCAGGTGGCGGCCATCGATGATCCTTCCGGTCAGCGGGTCAGGCCATGGCGCTTGAGGCTGGTCGCCATGTCGGCTATTCCCTCGGCTAGTTCCGCGACATTGTCGATCGAGGCAGTTGACGATTCCTCGTCTGAGATGTCACCGAACTCGCGCGCCGCGTACGGCCCGAGGCCGCGGGTGACGAACCGGATGTTCTCCGCCTTCATCAGGGCGATCTTGACAAGCACCTGGGCCTTCGGGTTCAGGTCACCGTCGCCGAACAGCGCGACGACACGGTCGCCGGTGAACCGGTCTAGGACCTGGTGGCAGTGGTTAAGCGCGGTGAACAGGTCGTTTTCGCCCCATGCGCTGGTCACCGGGGCAAGCAGCGCTAGCGCCGCCTTCCCGTCCGCGGTGGGCTCGCACACGTCCTCCACCGTGTGGTTCCACAGCATGACGCCCACGTTGTAGTGCGCGGCGACGGCCTCGGCGACGAACTGCCTGGCACCGCGCACCGCCTCGAGGATCGGCGCCCCGTTCATGGAGCCGCTCACGTCGATGCAGAGCATGACGGTGCCGCCGAGGCGGTCCTGCAACCTGGACAGGTGAGGCCCCGCGGGGATCTGCGTCAGCCCAGGTGCGCTGAACGCGCGCCGGATCCAGCTGGCCATGTCGCTACCCCCGTACCTTGGCCAGTGCGACGAGCCTGGTCAGCCGCTTGGTCTCCGCGCCATCCACCACGCCCTCGACGTAGGCTTCCAGCCGGAGTTCCCGGCCGGACCGCGGCTCATGCGCGATAACGGTGAGGCGGCCGTCTACCGCGATCTGCATGGTGATCGTTATCAGTGACCCGGCTGGCAGCGAGCCGATCCCAGTCAGCTCGCCGTCAAGGACCCGGCGGTTGTGGCCTACCTCGGGCGAGGGCGCCGGCCCGGCCTGTTCGTACACCTGGACGCGGACCGACTCCTGATTCTCCAGGATGGTGCCGAACCGCTCCGCCGTCCGCTCGACAGGAAGCGGTGTGTTGGCGGCGATCAGGTGCTCGACGAAGGACTGCGTACCTGACGGGTCGAAGCTGTCCTCGATCAGGATGCCCACAGCGCGCGGTGTCACGGGAACCACCTGGCCGATGCGCTGTGCTCCGCCGCTGCCCAGGCCGCCGCCAGCGCGAGCCTTGAGCGCGGTCAGCTGCGGGGTACCCGCCAAGTGGTGGGCACGCAGCGCGGCGCCCTTGGCCACGGCCAGGTCAGGGTCGGTAAGCCGCGGCGTTTTGCCAAGCAGCGCCGTGAGCCGCGGCGAAAGCATCGGGATACGGCTCGATCCGCCGACCATGATGACCTCGTCGATATCGGGACCGTCGGCCAGCTTCGCCGCGCGCAGCACCCGGTCGATGATCTCCGCTGTCGTATCAAACAGGTCACTGCAGGCCGCGTCCAGGTCGGCGCGGGTGACAGCTACCGAAGTGCGGCTTGTCGGCGTGCGCACGATGACCTGGCGGGACATCCGCGCGCTGAGGTCCTTCTTCGCCACTTCGGTTTCCAGCACTAGCTCGGCGAGCATCTCCCTGTCGTCGGTGATCTCGTCAAGCTCGTCGGCCGAGAGCTGGTCACCAAGTCGGGCGAGGATGATGTCGAACAATCGCTGGTCGACGTCGGCGCCGCCGAGCGAGGAATGCCCGTCGGTGGCCAGCACCTGGACCGCGCCACCGGAAATGCGCAGCACCGTGGTATCGAACGTGCCGCCGCCAAGGTCGTAGACGAGGACCGTCCGGTCTCCGCCCGAGGTCAGGCCGTAGTGCGCAGCCGCCGCCACCGGTTCGTCGAGCAGCTCAAGCACGTCGAGTCCGGCGATAACGCCGGCCTGATACGTGGCCTCACGCTCGGCGAGGCCGAAATACGCGGGGACCGTGATGACGGCACTGACCCTTGCGCCGTCCGCTCCAGTCGCGGCGGTGACGAGCTGGCGCAATATCAGGGCGGAGACCGACTCGGGCGTGTGCTGCTGGTCGCGGATCCGCAGCGGAAACTCCGTGCCCATGGCCCGCTTGATCAGCTGCACGCCGTTCTCCGGGTCGACCGCCGTCGCCTGCACGGCTTCCGCGCCGACCACTGCCGTGCCGTCTGGCTCGAAGTAGACGACTGACGGCGTGATCTCGCCGCCAAGGGCGGTTGGCAGGACCACGACGGCCCCGTCGTCGCCCACCGTGGCCACGACCGAGTTGGTCGTCCCCAGGTCGATCCCGACAACCTGCCTGCCGTCCCGGCTCATCCGCTGATCCTGTCCAGGTGAAGTGCATGGGAGACCGGCTCCGTGGCCCGGTGCAAGGCCACGAGCGGGCCGTAACCCGCGAACCCGAGGGCGATCGAGAGCAGGATCAGCGCCGCGAGAGCGGCGGTAACCGATCGGTAGGTGACAACGAGTGGCGGCGTTCTCATGATTGTGCCCCCGCGCGCTTGCCCGCCCTGGCCTGGCGCTCCCCGTAGCCGGAGCTGCCCGGATGCCCCCAGCCGGTCCGCTGGCCGGTACCAGGGCTGTCCGCTGACAAGCCGGGGCTGGCGGGCAGCCGGACGCCGTGTGTCGTCAGCAGCCAGTGCAGCGGCCGGCCCGGATCGTCCGGGCCGCCGGGCGGCACGGCTTGCGAGGCCACGGCGAAGAACCTGGTTTCAGCGAAATCGCGGCGGGCGGACATGACTAGGTTGTGCACGTCGTGATCCCAGAGCCACTGCGCGATCGCGTCCGAGTCGTCGGGCAGGTCAAGCCCGGCCGCGCGCAGCAGGTCGGCTTTGGAGACGACAACCGCGAGTCGTCCTCTGCTCGCGGGTACCCCGGTGTCCCCTAGCCGGGACGCCACCTCGTCGTAGGTCAGCTGCGGGTCGCCGGCGGCGGCGTGCGCGAGGAGCACCTCGGGAGCGCGGGAACCGCCGAGCCGCTTCTTGACGGCCTCGATGGAGAACGGGTCAAGGATGTAGACCAGCCCCTGGCCGTCGTCAAGGAACCTGAGCGCGTCCGGCCGCCGGGCACTGCGAAAGTGCTCGCCGGCGGCGTCGAACAGGTGCACCAGCTCGGACGGGCGCCCGGCGCCCAGCCGTACCGTAAGCGAGACCTGCCCGTTCGTGGAGGTCTTGGCCGTCTCCCGTCCGGACCTGATGACGCCGAGGCCGAACTCCGCCTGCTCTTGCGAGTCCTTGTCGGGGAAGGTCACGTCGAGTTTCGCCTGATTGGCGGTGGCCATCAGGCTGTTGAGCGAGGCGTACAGGAACCGGGTCTTCCCAGCGGAGATGTCGCCGAACACCGGGACGCGGATGTCCCTGACGGCACCCGCGCCGGCCGGCAGGGACGCTTCGCACCGCTTGCAGACCGGGGTCACCTGCCATGCCGCGCGGGAGGCCCTCATGGGCAGGTGCGTGCCGCACGCGCAGCGCCTGAAGAACACGCCCAGCCGCCCAGGCTGGACATCGTGGTGCAGGCGATGGCACGCCGGGCACTGGTAAGCCGGCCACGGCGTCACGTGGAAGCAGCGCATACATGCCGCGTCGGTCCGCAACCGCGACCGCCGAACGCGCTCCGCGGCGCGCAGCAGCGCCGCTGCCGGACCGAGCACCGCCCGGCTCGCGCCCGCGGATACGGCAGTGACCAGCGCGTACACCAGGTAGCAGCACCAGCTCGTCACGGACGCCAGCGCCAGGAAGGAGACGATGACGGCAGGGACGGGGAACAGCACCCACCAGCCCTTGGCATCGCGGAAGAACCACCGGGTCGGCCGCTGCCAGACGGCGGCGTTGTTCGCGGCGACGTTTCGCTGTACCCGGGCCACGTCCGCCCGTGACTGCCGGAACGGGTAGAGCGGCCAGGCGAGGTCCGGTGCGAACTCCCCCGGGCCGGCCGGGCGGGCCGTCTTCTGCTCCGCCTGATCAGCCGACGGCTCTATGAGGTCGGGATCGTTGACCAGCGCCCGCACGAGCGCGAGGGTGAAGAGCACGAC
>JAWWPV010001204.1:0-4296 GCA_033854775.1 Trebonia sp. | reverse complement strand
ACGCATCGGCGAACACCAGTGCGGCGGTATCGGTTCCGTGGTCGCGCCCGGTCGTGGTCACGCGGATTCCGGTGAGGTAGCCGGGCCCGCCGAGTGCGAGTAGCACGGCCAGGACAACAGCCGCGGTGCCGGCGAGGAAGGCTGCACGCCGGAGAGCTGTCTTCCGCCCGGCGTCCGGCCACGAGCTCAGGATGGTGACGCCGAGCACGGTGGGGTCGTACAGGGCGGTCGCGTACTTCGTCGCGTTGGCCAGTGCCAGGACAATCCCCGCGGCGATTATCCACCGCGTCGCATGCGGCCCGCTCCGCACCCCGGCGGCGCACCAGGTCGCCGCGGCGAGGAGCAGCAGCGCCGGAGCGTCGTAAGTCGCATACGAGCCCAGGTGCAACGTCGGCGCGAGCGCCGCGAACAGGGCGGCGGCGAAGAAAGCGGCGCGGTTGTCGTCGAGCAACCGGGTCGCCGTGGCCCAGACGAAGGACGTCACGCCGAGCATGAAGACGAGGGACAGCAGCCGCGCCGCGGCCAGCCCGCCGAGGCTGTCGGCAATGGCTCCGATCGGCGGGTAGAGCACCGGAGCGCCGGAAAACCAGGTCTGGTACGCCGGGACCTGGGTGCCGTGCAACCAGTGCGACCACTCGAGATGCCCGGCCGACAGGTAGAGCGCCTCGTCCCCGAACGCGGTCCTTGACCGCACCATGCTGGCCGAGAGCGCCGCCTGGACCGCCAGCACCGCGAGCAGCGGCCATGGCACCCGCACCGCCCACGTTGTTCGCACCCTCTGAGAGTAGGAACGTCTTATGACGATACCGGGTAATTTTGAACATTCTTTCAGCAAACCCGTACCGGCCTCGGAGACTCTCGGCCGGGGCCGAGGTAAGTCAGCACGGTCAGGCCCGCGTTCGATGCGCTTCTCGATGGTTTTCAGGCCGCGGTAGGCGGCGGTCCTGATGGCCCCGGCACGCTTGCCGACCACCTGAGCAGCCCGCTTGGCGTCCAGGCCGACCACGGCGCGCAGCAAGACGGCCTCTGCCTGGTCAGGCGGCAGGGAGGCGATCAGGCTGAGTGCCTCCTGGGTGGTGATGGCCTCGATGGCGCGATCCTCGGTGTCCTCGCGGCCCGCCACGAAGGCGAGATCCTCGACGGGAACCGGGACGGCCGGCGGATGAAGACTGACGCGGCGCAGGTGGTCCATGGCCCGGTTCCTGGCGATGGTGGTGATCCAGCCGCGGAAGTCACCGTGGCCGCCATGGAACTTACCCAGGTCGCGCGTGGCTTGCAGCCAGGTCTCCGAGGCGATGTCCTCGGCTTCGCTGCCGACCAGGTAGGTGAGGTAGCGCAGCAGCCGCGGCTGGGCCTCGCGGTAGAGGATGCGGAACGATTCTGGGTCGCCGCGCCGTGCGCCCTCGACCGCCGCAGTCAGGTCCGCTCCCTCGTCCACGGCAATCGTCGCGCCGGGGCCGACGGCATCAGCCGCCGACCGCGCCGTCCCGCCGCTGACTAGCGCGGGCTTGGCGACGGCGTGGCGGTACCTGGCCTCAGTCTCTATTCCTGCCCGCTCGTGTCCTAGCGGCGTCAGCAGAAGTCTCCTCCATGAGGGCGGGCGGGATGGCGCCTCGCGACGCCATCCCGCCTGCGGCGGGTTCGCTCCCCCTGGATGGTTCAGTTCACAACGGCAGTAGAGAGAGGATCGACGATGGGAGGCTGCCCCGCAGGCCATTCAGCACAGAAGAGGGTAGTTTCGCGAGGATTTGGCTCGCTGCGCTACTCGGCATGCTGCCCATCAGCGAGCCCACCGTGGATGACGGCACGGTCGTCAGCACGCTGCTGAGGTCGCCCGCCGGCAGGGTACCCAGGACGCCGCTCAGGTCGCTCGTGGGCAGGGCGCTCAGGACACTGCTCAGGTTGCCCGCCGGGAGCTGGGTGAGGTCACTCCCGAGGGTGCCTGCCGGGAGCGCGGTGAGCACGTTGCCGAGCGCCGAGGACGGCAGGGCAGTCAGGATCTCGCTCAGGTCGCTCGTCGGCAGCCCGGTGAACACGTTGCCGAGCGCCGAGGACGGCAAGGCGGTCAGGACCTGGGTCAGGTCGGCCGCCGGCAGCTCGGAAAGGACGGTTCCCGTCGCCGCGTTCGGCATGGTGGTCATGACCTGAGACAAGTCGCCGGTCGGCAGGCTCGGCAGCAGGCTGGTGACCGTGGACACCGGGAGCGTGGTGAGCACACTGCCCAGGGAACTCGCCGGGAGCGTGCTCAGCACGCTGCCCGCCGCGCCGGGCGAAAGCGTCGTGAAGACCGAGGACAGCTGCGTCGGCGACAGCTCGCTAAGCGTCTGGGACAGCTCGCCGGTGGGCAGCGAGTTCAGCACGCCGGCCAGGTCGGTGGCCGGCAGCGCGCTCAGGGCCTGGTCCATGACGGACGCCGGAAGCTGCGTGAAGGCGCTGGGTACCGGGACCGTCGGGAGGGCAAGCACGAGACCGCAGTAGTCGGGCACCGCGGTCGCGTTGTTGACCGTGGTCAGCAGCGCGTTGACCGGCGCGGTCGTCAGCACCTGGCTCACGGCTGGGTTGGCCAGGACCGACGCGAGTGCGGCCTTGTTCGCCGTGCCCACCGCGTCCCCCGCGGCCGACTCGACCCTGGACGTCAGGTCGGTGCACAGCTGCATCGGGCTCAGGGGCGAGGCGCCCGACGATCCCGTCGAGGCTGACGAGCTCGCCGGGCCGGACATGCTACCCGGGTCAGTGGTACCGGGACCGGTGCCCTGGACCGGGGCGCCGGCAGGGGCGTTGCCTCCGGCGTTGCCAGTGGACGTCGACCCCGAACTGGTGAAGGCGACAGTCCCCGCTGTGGCCGCGCCACCGGCGGCTACCAGGCCAGCCAGCGACCATGCCACCACCTTCATCGAAATAAGATTCACAAGCGGGAGGTTTGGCATCTTCCTCTTCCTTGGGGTTACGGCATGACTGAGAGGCCGCGCCTCGAACGGGGGGCTGGCCTCGAATGCGGCCACGGCCGCTTGCTCGCCAGCCAGCTCATGCTCGTGAGCTGACGCCGCCGCGGCGCTCAGCACTTGGCTCAGATGCTCCGGACCCGACCCGGCGGCACCGTCGAGCAGCTGCTCGGCGGCCCGTCGGGTGATCCCGGGCGAATGGCGTGTCCTCATCTCATGACGTTCAGCGTGAAATCCCGCTTTTTTGTCACACCCCCTGTGCTCGGGAGTGGCGAGGAAGCTCTCGGCCGCGCGTCGCCGTCGGGTCAGCCGCGGTAGCAGTCGGCGACGGCGGTGAAGGCGGCCTTGGGTTCCCAGGTCATGTCGGGGTAGGTCGCTCCGTGGCGGCCTGCGAGCGTCTTTACGATGGCCGGGCTGGCGAGGTCGAGGTCGTCGCGGGGATCGCCGTCGGGGCGATGGGGGAAGTTGCACAGCTCGAAGAGCCAGATGAAGGCGCTGTCGACGCCTTCGCTGTCGAAGATTTCCAGTACCTCGCGGATATTCGCAGCCTGGCCGGCCTCGTCGCGGGTGTACTCCCCGTCCAATCGCAGAGGGGCTTGGGTGGCCTCGTCGTACTCCACGATCTCCATCGCACGAGCGCCGCGGTCACCCGCGCCGACGTAGCCGGACGCACCGAAGCCAGTGATGGCGACGGGCTTTTCGCCAGCCGCGAGGCTGCGCACGCCGTCCCGGTATTGGCCGGCGACCTCGGCGTTGCGAATCAGCTCGACGGAGACGATGTCAAAGAGCGTCCAGTCGGGCCGCTCGAACGGTATCGAGGCGTAGGTGATCCTGCCCGCGTAACGCGCGCGGATCTCCGCTACGGCGCGGACGAGGAAATCATTGAAGTGTGCGCTTACGTCGGCCAGGCGTTCGCGGCGGCCAGGCTCGCCCAGCAGGCCGGAGAGCCGCTCAGGAAAAGTGTTCCCCGCCGTGAATCCCCGGTTCATGATGGTCAGCTCGACCCCGGCGACGAACACCACCTCAGCTCCTGCGCTCCGCAGCCGCTCCGCCCGCTGCGCACAGTCGATGAACAGCGACAGGATCTCCTCGGGGGTCAGCTCGAGCGGGCAGGGCGAGAACCACACCTCCAGCCCCAGCTCGGCGGCACAGCGGGCGGCTACTTCCAGTCGGTCCGGATCGCCGCCGACGACTTGCACGGCGTTACAGTGCAGGTCATCGCGGATGATCGCCAGCTCGCGCCTGACCACCCCGGGGTCGAAACGCTCACGGGAGACCGAGCCCTGGTAGATGAATCCGGTGTCGTAGGCGATGCCCTTGGCTCGCATGCGCTCTTCCTTCCTGTCGGGTGGAG
>JAWWPV010001203.1:0-2636 GCA_033854775.1 Trebonia sp. | reverse complement strand
ACGGCCGCGACCGCGTTGTCGTAGTTGACCGACAGCTGCACGGTCCGCCCTTTGCGCCCGTTCTCGCCCGAGTGCAGCGTCACCTGCCGCTTGACCGGCTCGCCGTGCAGCACGATGTCGCGCTCGTGCTCGGTCAGCGACTTGTAGGGGACGTCGAGCCGGACCCCGAGCTCGCCCGCGGCGTACATGGACAGCCGCCGCCCGCCGGAGTTCCACGGCAGCACCGCGCCCTCGGCGATCGTCTTGTCCTGGTCGGGGACCAGCGTGCTTTCGTCGACTTCGGACCGGACGCCAAGGCCCTGGCACGCGGGGCACGCGCCGTAAGAGTTGAACGCGAAGGACTCGGCGCTCGGATGCTCGAAATGCGCGCCGCACACCGGGCAGACGATCTCCTCGCGGAGAGTGGCCAGCGACGGCGCGACGCGGTGGCCGTTCGGGCACAGGTGCGAGCCCAGCCGTGACATCATCAGGCGCAGGACGTTGAGCACCTCGGACATGGTGCCGACCGTGCTGCGCGGTCCCGGTACCGGCGGGCGCTGCCGCAGGGCGAGCGCGGCCGGCAGGTGCTCGATCCGGTCGACGTCCGGCCGCTGGGCCTGGGACAGCCGCCGGCGGCTGTAGGTGCTGAGGCTCTCCAGGAACCGCTGCATGCCCTCCGCGTACAGCGTGCCGATGGCCAGCGACGTCTTGCCAGAACCGGACACCCCGACCACGGCGACCGTCCGCCACAGCGGCACGTCGACGTCGACATCCCGCAGGTTGTTGTGCCGGGCCCCGCGCACGCCGATGACCGTGGGCAAGGTTTCCGGTACGGAAAGCTCGGTATCCGCCATACCTGACAACCTAAGGCCGCCGGCTCGTGCCGTCCCGGCCGGGACGGCCGAACGGCGCCGGCCTCCACGTAGAAGGGCACCGGGTTGACCGACGCCAGTGCCTCCCGCGAGCTGGCCTCGATGTCAGCGATGTACTGCTGGTGCACCGCGACGTCGTCGCGGGTGGCCAGCCGGCCCACGTGCCCGGAGATGAGGTGCGTCCAGGGGTAGGACAGCGCGATGGCCGGGGCCCCCATGTAGCCGATAACGTCCTCGCTGAGGTTGGTGTTGTAGATGGGCACCCAGCCGGCGTTGACGACGTCGATGAACATGAGGGTGTCGTGGTCGGGGAAGTGGATGTAGATGTTGTCCGGCGTGTGGTTGGGGCCGTGCCAGGCCAGCTCGACCCGCTCGCCCCCCACCTCCAGGGTGTAGCGGTCGGCGAACGTCACCTCCGGCACCGGCCGGGACGGGTCGTCGTCCCGCCGCAGGAGCCGCGCGGTGTCCTCGTGCCCGATGCGGACCACGTCCCCGAACAGGGAGGACGCGGCGCCGTGGTCGGCGTGGTGGTGGGAGTAAACCAGGTGGGTCACGGTGTTGCCCACGGCCGGGCCAAGCGCGGACGGTGGGACTGGCGCGTAGTCGGGCACGTCGTCGCCGGATGCTGGTGATGTCACGGTATCTCCCTGGAATCTCGGGGCAGGTCCCCTGGCGGCCGTGCGAGCCTTCGCACGGGTCCAGGCTTGCCGCCAGGCAGGTGAAAGGTCGTCACCGGATCCCGGTGATTCGGTTTCACCTGGCAGCCCGTACCGTCGGAATGACCGGCGTACCCGCCGAGGGAAGGAGCGAGCTCGGTGAGCGAGGATTCCAGCCGCGGCGAATGGCTGCGGCAAGCGCGCTATTACCTGCGCAACGCTGACCCGGTGCTGGCCCGGCTTATCGACGACCGGCCGGACTTTGATCCGCGGGCGTGGATGGCCCAGCTGCCGCCAATGGACCTGTACGGTGCCCTGCTGTTCCAGGTCACCGGCCAGCAGCTGTCCGTCCTTGCGACCCGCCGGATCCTGGCCCGCATCCAGGCCTTGTTCGGCGGCCACCTCCCCGCACCCGCCGAACTGCTGGCCGTCGACCCCGGCCAGCTCCGCGAGGCCGGGCTGTCCTGGCGGAAGGTTGGCACCCTCCGCGACCTAGCCGCGCGGTTGGCCGACGGCCGGCTGAACCAGGACGTGCTGAGCACGCTGCCCGACGACGAGCTCATAACCGAGCTCACCGCCATCAGCGGGATAGGCCCCTGGACCGTCCAGGGCGCCCAGCTCATCGCACTTCGGCGCGAGGACGTCGTCTTGCCGGGAGACCTGGCGCTCCGCAAGGCCATCCAGGCCGTATATCGGCTGGATCACCTGCCCAGCCAACAGGAGGTTCTCGCTATCGCTGAGAAGTGGCGGCCCTACCGCAGCCTGGCGACCAGCTACCTGTTCTCCGCCGCCTTCGAGCCAGCCGAGACGCTCCCTGTCGCCCCGGGTCGGGGCGGCTGAGCTAGCGGGGAACCACTCCACCGTTCGGGATGATGTATTTGATTATTCCGAACGGGAGCGGCTGGCTGTGGCACCGCCGGCTCGAACCCGCGGCGGGGCGTCGTCGAGGCTCAGGCCGAAGGTGGCGGCGAGCCCGCGCCGGCCGGCGTCGGTGAGCAGGACGGCCCGGCTGGCCGGCGGGGCGTGGCGCACCCAGTCGAGCTCGAACAGCCGCCCGGCGAGTGCGCCGCCGAGGGCGCCGGCCAGGTGATGGCGCTGCTCGGTCCAGTCCAGGCAGTACCGGATCAGC
>JAWWPV010001202.1:0-4249 GCA_033854775.1 Trebonia sp. | reverse complement strand
GGCGCGGGAACCAGGGGCACCCGCTCGGAGGCGAGCTTGAACACGAGGCACGCGCCGTCTTTTTGCTGGAAGTAGTTGGTGCGCAGGGTGGCCTCGATCAAGGCCAGGTAGGAGCGGAGGATGCGGTCGTGGTCGAGGCTGACCACCTCGTCGAGGGCACCGTGCAGCTCCTCGGTGATCGCCGTGCAGCGCTCCTCCGCGCCGCCCTGGAGCATCGGGTCGAACCGGGACTCGAACAGCCTGACGAGGAGCCGCGTGATTCTCGGGTTGGCGCGCAGCACCCGTTGCAGGTAGCTCTGGCTGAACTGGATCCCCGCCTGCCGCAGGTACCGCGCGTACGCGCGCAGCACCACGACCTGCCGCCACGTGAGTTCCGCGTTGAGCACCAGGCCGTTGAAGTCGTCGTCCTCGGTCTGCCCCTGCCACAGCGCGGTCAGCGCGGCCTCGAACCCGGCGCGCATCGTCTCGGCTTCCGCGGCTGTCGCGGCGCGGTGGCTCTCGCGAATACCGAAGTCGTAGATCCAGAACGGGTGCGGGTCGTCGCTGAACTCGTACGGATGCTCATCGAGCACCTCGAGCCCCATGTGCTGCAACTGCGGCAGGACATCGGAGAGCGTGAGCGGTGAAAGCCGGAAGACCCGCAGCCGCGAGGGCTGGTTCGGGACGCTCGTAAAGCGCAGCGCGAATGGCGCGGACTCCTCGCGCAGCCGCTGTACCACCGCCAGGTCCTCCACCGCGTCGGCCGGCATGATGTCGGCCTTGAACGTCTGGGGGATGCTGTTGGCGCAGCTCCGCAGCACCACCGCGGCGCGATCTGAGCCGAGCTGGCGCAGCGCCTCCGCGGTCAGGTCATCGTCCCAGGAGCGGACCGCGGCGGCGATCCTCACCTGGAGGGCCGCCTGGTCGACCTTGGCGAGGGGGCAGCCGGGCGCGGCGTGCACCACGACGTGCAGCCGGGCCAGGGCCGAGTTGCCCACCATCGCGCTGTAGTCGACCGAGACTCCGCCGAAGGCGCTGCGCAAGATCTCCTGTGCGCGCAGCCTGACCTGCGTGGTGTACCGGTCTCTCGGCAGGTAGATCAGGCAGGAGACGTAGCGCCCGTAGGCGTCTGGGCGCACGAACAGGCGCACCTGCTTGCGCTCGGCCAGGCCGAGCACGGCAATCGCGATCGGGGCGAGCCGCTCCGCGCTGATCTCGAAGAGCTCCTCGCGCGGATAGCCCTCGAGGATCTCGGTGAGGGCCTTCCCGTCGTGGCCGTCCGCGGGCACCCCGGCGGTCTCGAGCACCTGGTCGACCTTGTGGCGCAGCACCGGGATGCGGGTGACCGACTCGGTGTAGGCGGCCTGCGTGTACAGCCCGAGGAACCGGTACTCGCCGATGACCTCGCCCGTCACCTGGCTGAACCGGCGGACCGCCACGTAGTCCAGGTAGCTGGGCCGGTAGACGGTCGAGCGCGTGGATGACTTGGCGAGCACGAGGAGCCGCGCCCGCTCCTTGCCGTGCCTGCCGCCAGGCGGGGTGACGGCGAACGAGTCCGCGCCGTCATGGCGCAGGATGCCGAGGCCGGTGCCCGGCACGGGCTTCAGCTCCGGCTTGTCCTCGCCCACCAGGTCGTAGGAGCGGTAGCCGAGGAAGGTGAAGTGGCCGGCCGACAGCCAGGCGAGCAGCTCGCTTGCCTCGGTCTCCTCCGGGCCGCCGTCGGCGAGCAGCTCGACGAGGTCGCGGGCGGCGGACCGCATGCGGCGCTGGTCCTCCATCGCGACCCGCAGGTCGTCGAGGACGCGGCGCAGGTCGGCGGCGAGGCGCTCGGTGTCGTCGACGTAGCCGATCTCGACGTGGATCCAGGACTCACGGACCGCGTCCGCGTCGGCCTCGGTCGCGTCCGTGCCGTGCGCCGCCCCAGCCACGTCCCGGTGGAGCGTGAGCACCGGGTGCACGATGAGCAGAATGTCGGCACCGTGCCGGTTGAGCTCCATCGTTACCGAGTCGACCAGGTACGGCATGTCGTCGGTGACGATGTCGATAACGGTCTCGGCCCCGGTCAGCGAGGTGTCAGCCCCGGGGAGGACGCTGACGGCCGCGCGGCCCTGCGGGCGGCCGGCGCCGAGGGCGGCGTGCTGTGCCGCGGTGGCGGCCAGCCGTGCCGGTCCCGCGGCGATCAGGTCGTCGGCGGCGACGAACCGGTAGTACGCGCTGAGGAAGCCAGGCGGGTCGCCGACCGCCCGGCCCAGGCCCACAGGCGGCGCCACGCCTCCATTAGCGGCGGGCCACTCGCCCACCGTCTTGGCGATCAGTTCCCCCCTGGTGTCGTCCAGGACCTGACTGGTCTCGGCCGCGCGTTCCGGCATTGCCTGTCCACTCCTTCGTGATGACCGATCCGGCACTTCGTTGTGCCGTCCTGCACACGGGCATGCAGCAGCGGCCACGGGTGTCCGTGGCTGTGCCGCTAGCGAGAATTCCGGATCACTGTCGCATCGCAAGAACGGGGCGCATGGGACGCGCCCTGATGCCCTCCTATCTACAGACTAGAACCAGGACGGTCCGAAGCGAGCATTTCCTGACCGCGGGGGCCACTCGGGTCACCAGGGTTTTCTTGGGGAGACCCTAGGAGAATCTGCCGCAACAGCCCGCTGGCTTGGCGGCATGCGCCGGAGCGCGATCTTCAACACATGGGATACTTCGGGCCCCTCTGGGGGCCCGAAGTATCCCACATGATGGGCCTGGGCGGCCGATTGCCCGGATCAGCGCTGAGCGGTGATGAAGGTGATGAGGGGCGCGGGGTTCGTGAGGTCGGGGAGGACCAGGTCCGCGCCGGCGTCGCGGAGCTCGGCAGTGGACGCGCGTCCGCTGGCCACCGCGACCGACGTCGCGCCGCCCATCGCCGCGGCCTCGACGTCGCGCGGCGAGTCCGCGACGTAGATGGTCGCCTTCTCGGCGAAGTGGACCTTGTACTTCTCCTCGGCACGGAGCCGGGTGGCGCGCAGCAGCGCGCCCTTCGGGTAAGGCTCGGAGCCGGCGAACCCGGCGACGGACAGGTCCAGGTAGCGGTCGAGGCCGAAGGCGCGGAGCTTGAGCGCGGCGTTCGGGCGGCTCGACCCGGTCAGCACCGACTGGACCACGCCGTCGAGCGCCGCGACGGCCGCCAGGGCCTCGGCCGCGCCGGGCAGCAGTGAGCCTTCCGTGGTCAGCAGGTCCCTGCGGGCGGCCAGGCGCGTCGCGAACTCCGCGCCGAACGGCGCGAGCAGCCGCTCGGACTCCCCGTCCGCGCGGAGGCTGACGCCGTTACGGCCGAGCGCGTCGAAGAAGATCTCCGGCTCGGTCATGCCGACCATCCGCGGCAACTGGACGAGCGGGCGGCCGGTCACCGCGGCGAAGGCCTCGGCGTACGCCGCCCTGGTGACCAACGTGACGTCAACCAGCGTCAGGTCGATGTTCCACAGAACCAGCCGCTGGTAGATCGCGTCGCCTCCGCTATCAGGAAATTAGCCCATGTGCGGATAACGGTAGTCGGTGGGCGGGACGAACGTCTCCTTGATCGACCGGGCGGAGACCCACCGGATGAGGTTGAACACCGAGCCCGCCTTGTCGTCGGTGCCGCTGGCCCTGGCGCCGCCGAACGGCTGCTGGCCGACCACCGCGCCGGTCGGCTTGTCGTTGACGTAGAAATTGCCCGCGCTGTAGCGCAGCGCCTCGGCGGCCTCGGCGATCGCGGTGCGATCGGTGGCGAGGATCGAGCCGGTCAGCGCGTACGGCGCCGCGTCGGCGGCCTGGGCGAGCATGGCGGAGTAGTCCGCGTCCTGGTAGACGTGAACGGCGAGGATCGGGCCGAAGTACTCGGTGGTGAACACCTCGTCGGCCGGGTCGGCGCACTCCAGGATGGTCGGCCTGACGAAGTAACCCGTCTCGTCCTCGATCTCGCCCCCGGTGAGGAAGCTGACCGACGCGCGGGACCGCGCCCGGTCGAACGCGCCGCGGTGCTTGTCCACCGCGCGGGAATCGATCACCGCACCGCCGAAGATGGACAGGTCCTCGGACACGTCGCCGTAGGAGATCGACTGGGTGGTGGCGATGAGCTCGTCCTTGACCGCCGCCCACAGCGAAGCGGGCAGGTAGGCGCGGGAGGCGGCGGAGCACTTCTGCCCCTGGTACTCGAAGGCGCCGCGGACGAGCGTGGTCACGATGGGGGCGGGGTCGGCCGAGGGGTGGACGATCACGAAGTCCTTGCCGCCGGTCTCGCCGACGAGGCGGG
>JAWWPV010001201.1:0-6287 GCA_033854775.1 Trebonia sp. | reverse complement strand
GCCGGTCCGTTCGGCGTCGTGAACGAGACGAACTCGACGGTCATCGGTACCAACCTCGTTGTTCCGCCTTACAACATTGGTCCCGGAGCAACTCCCAACTACGAAGCAAACCTGGCGGCGAAGACGGCCGCGCCGAACACGTGCCCGACCGGCGCGAAGCCCACGCCGCTGATTGCGGCAAGCTCCTGACAGCTCAGCACGGATCCCCAGGTGCCTGCGGACCGGGCACCCGGCACCGTGGCCTCGGCCGCGGCGGGTAGTTCCTCGCTCACGCTCCCAGCCTAGGCCGGCTCCCTTCGCGTGCGGCAGGAGCGCTAGGAGAAGAAGAGGCGGGTCGGGCCCTCGACCAGGATTGCCTGGCGGGACTCCTCGGCCGGGGCCCAGTCGGCCAGGAGGTTCAGGATCTCGCCGGTGTCGCGCTGGCCGTCGGGGAGGTGGGGCCAGTCGGAGCCCCAGATGAGGCGGTCGGGGCGGGCGGCGACCAGGGCGCGGCCCCACGGGGCTACGGAGCTGAGCGGCTTGTCCTTCGCCACCCGGTAGGCGCCGGAGAGCTTGATCCAGCAGCTCCCCTGGGACAGGACGGCGAGCAGGCGACGCTCGAAGTCCTGGTCCGATTCCGTCATGTAGGCCATGTGGTCGATGACGAAGGTGTCCTCGAGGTCGGCGAGGAACGGCAGCAGGTCGCGGACGATCGTGCCCGGTGTGTAAAACTCCAGGTGCCAGCCGCGCGGGGTGGCGCGGGCGGCCATCCGGCGGATGTAGCCGATGATCTCCTCGGTCGGCCAGCTGGCGCGGGCGAACAGGTCGAGCCTGATGCCGCGGACGCCGATCTCGTGGAACGCGTCGAGGTCGGCGTCGGTGGTGTCCTCCTCGATGCGGACCACGCCGCCGCAGCGCGGGCCAAGCCGCTTGAGTACGTCGACGAGCAGGCTGTTGTCGGTCCCGTAGAAGGTGGGCTGGACGAGGACCATGCGCTCGATGCCGAGTGCCTGCGTCATCGCGAGGTACTGGTCCACGGTGCCGTCGGGGAACGTATAGAGCGGGTCTGGGACGTGCGGGTAGCCGGGCTCGAACACGTGGAAGTGGACGTCGCACGCGCCTGCGGGCACGGCGAAAGCCGGGGGCGTGTTGGTCTCGGCGGCCCGCATCGGGGTGCACCGCAGGATCTCGGTCAAGTGAGGAACCTTTCCGCGCGGGCGGCCGCGCCTGCGTAGAGCATGTCGGTGTCGGTCCCGGTCAGCCGCAGCGGGCAGACCCCGAGCGGGGCCAGGCGGTCGAGCAGCGCCGGGTCGGGAATGCCGCCGACCATGAGCGGCTTGTCATGTCGCTTGCAGGCTTCGGCCAGAGCGGTGATCGCCTCGGTCACGCGGGGGTCGGTGTACTGCCCAGGCGCGCCGAGTTCGGCGGTGAAGTCGTTCGCGCCGAACGCCAGCATGTCGACCCCGTCGACCGCCGCGATCTCATCCGCGCTGGCCACGCCGGCGGGGGTCTCGATGAGGATCTGGACGATCGTCGCGTCGTCGAGTGCCGGGTTCAGCGTCGCGGCAGGGGTCGGCCGCATGCCGACCTGGGGCACCGTGGCGAGCTGGGACCGCTGGCCGCGCGGGGCGAACCGGCAGGCCCTGGCGACGGTCGCCGCCGCGGCCGCCGTCTCGACGCGGGGCGCGATGATGCCCTGCGCGCCGCCGTCGAGCAACGGGCCGAGGGCGCCGTACTCCCGTTCCTTGACCCGGACGAAGGGGAACAGGCCCAGGTCGCCCGCCGTCGCGCACAGGGCCGCCGCGACGTCCAGCGGCATCGTCGAGTGCTCGAGGTCTACCATGACGGCGTGGTGCCCGGTGGACTTGGCGATGCGGACGACGTCGACGGTGCGGCTGCTGCGGATGGCGAGCATCAGCACCGGGTCGCCGCCGCGCAGCCGGTCGAGGAACGCGTTCACCGGGCGCCTGCCCCGTGTCTCCCCGCGGCGTTGGCGTCGCCGAAGAACAGGTCCATCAGGCCCGGATGGGCGGCGATCTCGGCGGCCGTGCCGCTGAGCGCCACGGTTCCCGCGGTCAGCACGATGGCGTGCGTCGCGAGGGAGAGGCCGATCCGGACGTTCTGCTCGACCATCAGGATCGTCGTGCCAGCGGCGATCATCGCGCGGACGCTGTCGCCGATGATCGCCAGGCTGGCCGGGTCGAGGCCCAGGGTGGGCTCGTCGAGCAGGACCACCGCGGGCTCGAGCATGAGGGCGCGGGCGAACTCGACCATCCGCCGCTGCCCGCCGGACAGCGTGCCCGCCAGGACGCCGGGCCGCGCCGCGAGGATCGGGAAGGTCTCGGCGAGCGCGTCGTAGCGGCTCGCGACGTGCTTGCGCCTGTTCCTGATCACGTAGCCGCCCATCAGGACGTTCTGCCGGACGGTCAGCTTGCTGAACAGGCCGTTCCGCTGCGGGACCTGCGCGACGCCCGCGCGCAGGATCGCCTCAGGGTCCCGTCCGGTCAGGTCGGTGCCGTCGATCCTTACCGAGCCGGCCGTTGGCCGCAGGATCCCGCTGACCGCTTTCAGCACGGTGGACTTGCCCGCGCCGTTCGGGCCGACGATGCAGGTGATGCCGCCGCGGTCGACGCTGAGGTCTACGCCGCGCAGGATGTCGAGGCCGCCGTAGCCGGCAACCAGGCCGTTGATCTCGATCATGACGCTGACTCCCCAGAGTTCCCGACGGCGAGGGGGTTCCCGACAGCGAGGGGGTCCCCGACGGCGAGGGCCACCTGGTCGCCGAGGTAGGCGTCGACGACGGCCTGGTCCGCGGTGACCTCGGCCACCGTGCCGCTGGCGATGATCTTGCCGTTGGCCATGACGTAGACCCGGTCGGACAGGCTGGAAAGGAACGCTACGTCGTGCTCGACGAGGAGGACGCCGACTCCTTCTGTGCGGAGCTGGCGGATGATGCCTGCGAGCCGTTGGGACAGAGCCGGGCTGATGCCCGCGGCCGGCTCGTCCAGCAGGACGAGCGCTGGGGCCAGCCAGAGCACCTGGGCAAGTTCGATGAGCTTGCGCTGGCCGTAGCTGAGGGCGGCCGGGCTGGCGTTCGCGTACTGGGCGAGGCCGAGATCGGCGAGGACCGCCATGGCCCGGGCGCGCTCGGCGGTGGTCACCCTGGGGAGAAACAGCCTGGCCAGAGAAAGCCGCCGCTCGGCGAGGACCACGTTCTCAAGCACCGTCAGGCTGGGGAACAGGCGGGGCAGTTGGTAGGTGCGGGCCAGGCCGGCGTGTGCCCGGGCCTGGCGGCCGGCGCGGTCGAGCCGGCGGCCCGCGAGGGTGAGCCGGCCGGACGACGCCCGCACGGTGCCGTCGATGAGGTTGAACAGGGTGGTCTTGCCTGAACCGTTCGGGCCGAGGAGGCCGGTGATACTGGCCGGGGCGAGGTCGAGGTCCACGTTGTCGACCGCGCGCAGGCCGCCGAAGGACCTGGCCAGGCCGCGCACCGCTAGCACGGTGCCAGCCCTGGCACTGGAGGTGGAGGTGGCGGTGGTGGCCTGGGTCATGTGGCCGGCCAGAGGAAGCCCAAGTCGTTCGGGATCATCCTGTTTATGATCTTGACTGTGGCGCTGGTTTATCCACGCGGACACGGTGGGCAGCAGGCCGCGGGGCAGGAAGAGCACCACGAGGCCGAGCAGGCCGCCGAACAGCAGCAGGCGGATCGCGCCGGCGTTGGCGCCGCCCAGGCTGGTGCTCGTGAGGTTGGCGAGGGGCTCGATGATGAACGCGCCGAGCACCGGGCCCCAGAGGGTGCCGCGGCCGCCGAGCAGCGCGGACAGCACGATCAGCATGCTCGTGACGATGTCGAACACGGCGCTGACGTTGAGGAACGTCACGTAGTAGGCGTAGATGCCGCCGGCGACGCCGAGGAAGGTGCCGCCGAGCACAAACGCGATCAGCTTGTAGGCGTTGGTGGCCAGGCCGAGGCCGGCGGCCTTGCCCTCGTCGTCGGCGATGGCGAACAGGCCGAGGCCGAGCTTGCTGCGCCGGACCCAGGCGGAGACGGCGACGGCCAGCACGAGCAGGGCGAGCAGCGGGTAGTAGAAGGGCCAGTTCTGGTAGGTCAGGGACCAGGTGGGGATGGGCAGGGCCAGGCCCTGGCTGCCGCCGGTGAGACCGGACCAGATCGTCGCGACGATGCCGAGCAGTTGCAGCGCGGCGAACGTGACGATGATGAAGTACATGCCCCGGGTGCGGCGGGTCACCAGGCTGAGGACCGCCGCCGCCAGCGCGCAGACCAGGCCGCCGACGAGGCAGCCGAGAAACGGTGACACGTTGTCCCTGGCGGCGAGGATGCCCGTGGTGTACGCGCCGAGGCCGATGAAGGCGCTGTTGCCGAGCGAGACGTACCCGGCGTAGCCGCCCATGATGTTCCAGCCGGTCGCGCCGATGGCGAGCAGGAACGTCAGGATCAGCATCGCCTGGTAGTACAGGTCGTTCGATACCAGCGGGAAGACGGCCAGGGCGACCAGGGCGAGGGCGATGAGCGTGCGGCGGATGAGCGTCATGCGGCGGCGTCCTGCCTGGCGGCCAGGGTGAACAGTCCCTGCGGCCTGATGAGCAGCACGACGAGGATGAGGATCGTGGGGACCGCTTCCGACCAGCGGACCGAGATGTAGGTCGACGTGACCGACTCGGCGAGGCCGAGCAGCACCCCGGCGGCGAACGCGCCGGTGACGCTGCCCAGGCCGCCGAGGATGACCACGCTGAGCGTCAGGCCGATCCAGGTGTCCTGCGAGTCCGGGGTGAACTGGTAGAGGAAACTGAGCGCGGCGCCGCCGAAGGCAGTGGTCGCGGTGGCGATGGCGAAGATCCAGCTGCCGATCCGCTTCGGCTCGACCCCGATGAGCCGGGCCCCTTCTGGGTTCTCCGCGGCGGCGGTGATCGCGTGGCCGAGCCAGGTGCGCTTGAGGCCTAGCTGGAGCAGTGCCGTGACGGCGATCGCGAGCAGGCAGGCGTACAGCTGCGCGCGCGGGACCGTGACCGAGCCCAGGGTGAAGGCCTGGTTGAAGTACGCCGGGGTGGTGGCGGCCGGGTTCGGTCCCCAGGTCAGGGCGATGATGGCCTCGGCGACCAGGGCGACGGCGAACGTCACGACGATGGTCAGCCCGTGGTCGTGGCGCTGCACCCGCTCGACGATGAACCGGTAGATTCCGGCGCCGAGCCCCGCCAGGGGCACCGTCACGATGAGCGAGCCGAGCAGCGGGTCGATGCCCAGGTGCGCCCACAGCGTCCAGCAGAGGTAGGCGGACAGGATGAGGAACGCGCCCTGCGCCATGTTGACGATCTTCATGACCCCGAAGGTCAGCGTCAGCCCGGTGGCCATCAGCGCGTAAACGCCACCGGTGAGCACGCCGAAGATCAGGGCCTGGAGCAGCTCGGTCATCCGTTGCCCCAGGCGGGCTTGGTGAGCAGGACGGTCTTGGTCGTGGCCGCCGAGACCGGGGCGAGGACCTGCAAGGTGCCGTGCTGCCACTGGGAGAGCAGCAGGCTGCCTTCTGGGTCGCCGGCCTTGTCCCACTTCAGCGGGCCGACGACGGTGCTGACCGCGTTGCCGTGCAGCCAGTTCGCGAGCGCGGTCTGGTCGAGGCGGCCGACCGCCTTGACGGCGGCCTGCAGGACCTGGCCGGCGGTGTAGGAGTTGGCGGCGTCCTCGGTGGGCGGCGCGCCGAACATCTTCGTGTACGCCTGCACGAAGCTCTGGTTGCCCGGGTAGGTCGCGGTGGCGCTCCAGGACTGCGCGGTGAAGACGCCGTCGGCGTTGGCGGCACCGCCGATCGCGCTCGGGTAGGCCTCGTCGGTCGGCGCGTTGGTCTGGAAGAGGATCTTGGGGCTGTACTTGAGCTTCTGCAGCGACCGGACGAACTGGGCCCCGTCGTCCGCGACCGCGCCCTGGATGATCATCTGCGGCTGGGTGTGCGCGATGGCCGAGGCGATGGAGTCGAAGTTCGTGGTGCTCGGGTCGTAGACCTGGTAGTAGACGGTCTTGACGCCGAGCGCCTGGAGCCTGGTCTTGAACACCGCGACGGCCGGGCTGGCGCTCGGGTCGTCCTGGGTGACGTACGCGGCGGTGGCAGGCCGCTCGCTGGCGGGCAGGCCGGCGATCCAGGCGACGAACTGGCCGGGCAGGCTCGTCGTGGTGCCAGGCTGCGCGAAGAAGAGGTCGGTGAAGCCGCGGGTGAACAGCGTGTCGGCGCCGCCCGACGGCTCCACGTACAGCATGCCCTGCCGCGCGGCGATCGCCGAGGCGGGCGCGTTGAGCA
>JAWWPV010001200.1:0-3185 GCA_033854775.1 Trebonia sp. | reverse complement strand
GCGACGTGCTCCGCAGGATAGCCGCGAACGACGACTCCTGGGAAAGCATGGTTCCCCCTAATGTCGCCGAGCTCATCAAGCGCCGCGCATTCTTCAGCTACACCGAGCGGGGCACGGAGTAGCAGCCCCCGTCCCGCGCAACCATCCGATTCGGCATCTCGGGCGCGGCACGCAACAGGATCGCTATGTCATGCCATTCGGTGAAATGCCGGCCCGGCGATGGCTACCGGGGGGCCGAGGAGTCGACGTGGCTGACTCGGGCTTAAAAATCGGAGCTGCCGAGACCGTCGAAGATGGCCGTGACCACCGCGCCGGCCGCGCGCAGGCGGCGTCTGCGGTGGGGGTCATGCTCCTGCGCTGACGGCAGCTCAGCGGCAGCCGCATCACCAGGCGGCAGCCAGGCCTCGCGAGACGGGTCCCACCGGTCCAGCCGGATGTCCGCGGCCAGGCCCTGCTGGGCGACCACCTCCCGCGCCATGGCCTCCGCGGTCGCGGCGGCATCCGCCGTGGCAGCGTACAAAAAGACGCCCGTCTTTCCCGCGGTAACGGAGACATCCTCACCGGCGCGGCTGCGCAGCAGGTCACAAACCGAATCAGCGAAAACCGGCTTCCCGGAAGCCAACTGGCCGCAGGCGATCAGGCTCACTCGCCATTCCTCATCCACGTTGCAAGCTTATGCCGAACGCATGCTCCAGGCACCTCACCATCATGCGCTCAGTGCTTGCCCGCGTACCGAAACCGCCGTGCGCTACTAGCTGGCGGGGCGCGCTGGCCTCGCGGCAGTGCGTCCCCGCCATGTCCGCGACGGCGCTTATGGCCCGGGCCGGGTGGGCTCGCGAGGGGCGGTGAGTACCGGGCCGTCGGCCTCGGCTGCCTCGATGTCGAGCCGGGGCAGGGCGCGGGCGAGCCGGGTGGGCAGGTACCAGTTGGCCGGGCCGATGAGGTGCATGACGGCGGGCAGCAGCATGCTGCGGATGAGCAGCGCGTCGATGAGGACGGAGAAGCCGAGCCCGAAGCCGAACTCCTGGAGCAGGTGGTGCCCGCCGGGCAGGAAGGAGCCGAAGACCAGGATCATGATCCCGGCGGCGGCGGTGACGATGCGGGTGCTGTGCGCCTGCCCGGCGGTGACGGCGGTGTGATTGCGCCAGGCCGCGTTCCCTGGGCGCGAGCGCAGCCGCCGCCATTCCTCTTGCATGCGGCTGACCGTGTAGACCTCGTAGTCCATCGACAGGCCGAACAGGACCGAGAACATGACGACGGGCAGGAACGCGTCCACGGGCCCGGTGCCGGACAGGCCGAGCAGCGCGGCGCCCCAGCCCTTGGTGAACACGGCGGTGATGGCCCCGAGCGCCGCGACCACCGACAGCAGGTTGAGCGCCGAGGCGACCAGCGGGATCAGCAGGCTGCGGAACACCGCGGCAAGGAGCACGAACGCCAGGATGACCACGACGGCGACGAACAGCGGGAGCTTGCTGCCGAGGACGTGCGCGAAGTCGATCGCGGTGGCGGTCTGGCCGCCGACGTGCACGACGAGGCCGCTGCCGTGCTCGGCCTGCGGGATCAGGCTGTCGCGCAGCGTGTTGACGAGCGTAATGGTCTGCTGGTCCTGCGGTGCGGTGGCGGGGTAGAGGGTGGCGAGCACCGCGTGCCGGTCGGGTGAGACCTGCGGGGGCGTGATGCTGGCGACCCCCGGCGCATGCGCTGCGGTCGCCAGCAGCCGGCCGAACCTGGCCAGGTCGCCGGGACTGCTCACCTGGCCTGCGAGCTCGAGCGGGCCGTTGAACCCGGGGCCGAAACCGCGAGCGAGGGAGGCGTAGGACTGGTGGGTGGTCCAGCTGGCTGGGTCGGTGCTGGCGTCGGAGGTGCCCAGGCGCAGCCCTAGGACGGGCAGCGCGATCAGCGCGATCGCGGCGAGGGATGCCAGGGCGGTCAGCAGGCTGTGCCGTTCCACCAGGCGGGCCCAGCGTGAACCGATGGCCCGAGGGTTCTCCTGGACGGGCCCGTTGCCTGCCAGCGCGGCGCGTTCGCGGCGGGAGAGCACTTTCGGGCCGAGGAAGCCGAGCAGTGCGGGCAGCAGGGTCAGGGCGGTGGCGATGGTCAGCGCGACGGTGACCGCGGCCGCGGCGGACAGGCCGTCGAGGAAGCTGACGCCGAGCGCGAACTGGCCGAGCAGCGCGACGCACACGGTCAGTCCCGCGAACAGCACGGTGCGCCCGGAGGTGTTCACGGCCTCGGCGATCGCGTCCTCGTAGGAGCGGCCCGCCCGCACGGCGGCGCGGTGCCTGCTCACGATGAAGAGCCCGTAGTCGACGCCGACGCCCAGGCCGATCAGCACGGCGAGGTCGGTCGAGGCACTCGCGACGGTCAGCGCGTGGCTGAGCAGCGTGATCGCCGAGGAGCCGATGACCAGCGCCAGCGCGGCGCCGGCCAGCGGCGCCAGGGCGGCCAGTATCGCGCCGCCGAACACGATCAGGAGGATGGCCAGCGCCGCGATGACGCCCACGGCCACGGACGGCCCTGGCTTGGCGCGTTCGGAGTTCGTGATCGATGCCCCGCCCAGGGAGACGTGCACGGCCGGGCCGTCGGCTGTCTGGGCGGCCGCGATGAGCGAATCCGCGTCTGCGGCGGTGATCTCGGCGGGCTGCTTGTCCCAGGTGACGCGGGCGAAGGCGACGGTGCCGTCCTGGCCGATTTGGGCCGCCCCCGTGGCGGCGTAGGGGCTGGCCACGGACGCGATGCCGGGCAGCGCGGAGACTCCGGCCAGGGCCTTGGTGACGGGGCCGCGCACCTGCGGGGACTCGATGGTCGCGCCGTCCGTGGCCTGGATGACGACCTGGTCGGTCTCGCCGGCGGCGGCCGGGTAATGCTGGGTCAGCAGGCTGACCGCGGCCTGGGAATCGGTGCCGGGCAGGCTCAGGTCGGAGTTGAACGCGCCGCCGGCGGCACGGGCGGCGCCGAGCGCGACGACCAGGAGCAGCAGCCAGGCGGCAAGGACGGTGCGCCGGCGCGTGAAGCACCAGCGGGCCAGTCGGGTCATGTCAGTGGTCTCCTCGGGTGTGGTGTCGGCAAGGCAGACACCCGGGGCCGGGGAAACGGGGCGGTCGCGCACCGCCCCGATCGCGGGACGGGCGGTGTCAGTACAGGCGAACAGAGGGGAAGGATCCGAACGAATGGAGGGAACACAT
>JAWWPV010001199.1:0-4804 GCA_033854775.1 Trebonia sp. | reverse complement strand
GCGGGCGCGGGTCGTGCGGCGCGCCGGGGAGCGTCTGGCGGCACTGGGCATCACCGCGGCCTGTGATGCGGACCTGCGCTGCCAGACGTTCGCCGCGTACGCCGAGGCCGATGACGCTGGCGTCCTGAGCCAGCGCATTTACGGGCTGATCGTGCACGATGAGGTGGACGAACTGGTCGCGTCGGGCCTGCAGGGCCGCCGGTCCGGGCGGCTGGCGGCGCAGGCCGTGAAGATCTGGGCCGACGGCGGCATGAGCAGCCGAACCGCGGCCATCCACGGAACCTACCCGGTGCCACCGTTCGGCTCGGGGATCTTGTACTTCGGGCCCGACGAGCTCACCACGATGGTGCGCGATTTCGCGGCCCGCGGCTTCCAGGTCTGCGTTCACGCGCAAGGCGACCGGGCGATCGAGATCGTGCTTGACGCGTACGCCCAGACGCTGGCCGGGACGCCGGGGAACCCGCGCAGGCACCGCATCGAGCATGGCGGCGCCATGTACCCGGCGCTGACCGCGCGGGCGGCCGAACTCGGCATAGTGGTGGCTAGCCAGCCGGGGTTCCTCTCCGGCCTTGGCGACGGGTTCGCCGAGGCGTTCCCCGGCCAGGCGGACCAGCTTTACGCGTTCCGGTCCTGGCAGCGGGCCGGGATCCCGGTCGCCGGATCCTCCGACGCCCCGGTCATCACGCCTGACCCGCGCACCGGGATCCGCGACGCCATCGTCCGCCGCACCGCGGCCGGCCAGGTCATCGGCCCGGACGAGCGGCTGACCGCCCGCGACGCCCTCGCCCTGTACACCACGGGCGGCGCTTACGCCATGCACCGCGAGACCGAGATCGGCTCGCTGGAACCGGGCAAGCTCGCTGACTTCACCGTCCTTGACCGCAACCCGCTCAGCACCGACCCGGAGCAGATCACCGGCATCCAGGTGCTGGCAACCGTCGTGGACGGGACACCCACCTACCAGGCGGGAGCCGTCAGCTTCCCGGAGAGCTGACCAGTGGCTGACATGGCCTATCCCACCGTCGCGCCGGCGGCCTGGCGCGCCTGGGCCACCAGGCCGGCTGGGTGGGCCGGGTCGCCGACGAGCCGGGAGAACTCGTTCGCCGGACGTTGCTGGCCGAGGGAGTGGATGTCTCCGGTGTCACGACTGATCCGTCCCGGCCCACCGGCCTGATGCTGGCCGAGCGCAGGATCGGGGACCTGGTGCGGGTGACGTACTACCGGTCCGAGTCGGCGGGCTCTCAGTCTCGACGGACTAGAGATCGGGGACTGCCTGGGCCGCGCCACGATCACGGCCGCCTTCGCCATCGCCAGGAGCGGCGACTGGGAGGGACTGCCCACCCGCGCCGAACTGGTGCTGCTTGACCTGCCCGAGGGCACCACGGTGCGCTGAGGGCAGTGATCACGCCCCCGTTCGGGATGATGCTTGTGATTTCGCGGGCGGGCGGGCTAGCGCCCGGCCGGGCGCGGGCGGGTCAGGCTGAGCGGGGTGAGGGCCAGCAGGTCGATGTCGAGCAGCGTCGGGCGGCCGGACGCGATGGCCGCTTGGAACGCCGGCTCGAACTCGGCCGCCCCGGCCACCCGGGTGGCCTGCACGCCCATCGACTTCGCCAGGGCCGGGAAGTCCGGGGTGGCGAGGTCGACGCCGAAGTTCCGCCCGTCGAACTGGCGGGCCTCGATGCCGCGCAGGACGCCGTAGCCCCGGTCGTTGAACAGGCAGATCACCACGGGCACGTCATGCTGCACCGCGGTGGCCAGCTCCCCGACGTGCAGCATGAACCCGCCGTCGCCGGCGATCAGCACGGCCGGGCGCCCGCTGCCGACCGCGGCGCCAAGCGCCAGCGGCAGGCCGGGGCCGATCGCCGCGGAGGCCGAGCGCACGGATGTCCGGGGCTGGAGGATCGGCAGCAGCCGGTCGCCCCACAGGTAGGCAGGAACGGTCGCGTCCCTGACGATGACCGACTCGCGCGGAGCATGGCGCCGGATGGCGTCCATGATCTGGCAGTGGTCCTCGCCGAGCCGGGCGCGGGCGTCCTTGCGCGCCGTCGCGGCCGCCGACGAGGCCTTCTCCGCGTGGCCGGGGTCAGTACTGATCCGGTCAATCGCCCCGAGCAGGAGCTCAAGGCCGAGGCGGGCGTCGCCGACGACCGGCAGGTCTGCCGGGTAGTTCCGCCCGATGACCGCGGGGTCGGCGTCCAGGTGCGCCAGCGTGCCGCCGAGGGAGAGGCGCCAGTTGCGGGTGCTGCTGCCCTGGAACCTGGTACCCACCGCCAGCACCAGGTCAGCGCTGGACACGATGTCCTCGACCGGCGGGCTGGTGGTCAGCGCGCCCAGGCACAGCGGGTGGTCCTCGGGGATCGAACCGCGGCCCTCGACCGTGGTGACGACCGGGGCGCCGAGGCGCTCGGCCAGCGCCACCAGCGCGGGTCCGGCGCCCGAGCTGACGACACCGCCGCCGGCCCACAGCACCGGCCTGGTCGCGGCCGACAGCGCCTCGGCCACCTTCGCCACGGCGTCCGCGTCGGGGACGTAGGCGGCGTCCGTCCGGAGGCCGGGCACCGTTACTTCGGCCCGGCGGTACTGCTGGTCGACCGGGATCTCCACTGCCCCTGGCTGGGGCCGGCCAGCGCGGATGTCCTCGGCCACGGTGATGATGGCGCGCCCGATGTCTTCGGTGCGGCGCACCGTCTCCACCCGCCGGCAGAGCGAGGACAGCATGAGCCGCTGGTGCTCGGCCTCGTGCAGGAAGCCCTTGGCCTTGCCCAGGTAGCCGCTGTCGATCTGCCCGGTGACGAGCAGCACCGGCGAAGAGGCGAAGCCCGCCTCGAACAGGCCCGTCATGGTGTTGGTCGTGCCCGGCCCGGTGCTGGCGATGACCACGCCCAGCTCGCCGGTGGCCCGCGCGTAGCCGTCAGCGGCGTGGGCAGCGGCCTGCTCGTGCCGTACGCCGATCGGCGTGATGGTTCCGCGCCGCGCGATGGCATCGTAGATCGGCAGGTTGTGGACGCTCACGATGCCGAAGACATGGCGGACGCCGAGCGTCTCGAGGGCGGAGACAACCGCCTCGCCTCCCGTCATCTCCATGGTCTTCCTCCAGTCAGAACTTGATCGACACCTTCAGTGCGTTGTCGGTCCGGTCATGGGCGATGCGGAAGGCCTCGTCGACTTTCTCGATCGGCAGCATGTGGCTCAGCAGCGGGGCCACGTCGATCGCGCCGTCCGCAATCATCCGCACGGCATGCCGGAACGACTCAAGCCCTGGCTCGCCCTGGGCGCCGAAGTTCGAGTAGGCGGTCAATCCCCGCCGGAAGAAGTCGCGGAACGAGAACGGGTAGTGGCCGGGACCCTCGGGCAGGCCGAACCAGACGAGGGTCGCCCCCGGCGCGGCCGCCTCCAGGCTCAGCGGGAACGTCTCCCGGCTGCCGACCGCCTCCACGACCACGTCGGCCCCTCGCCCGCCGGTGGCCTCGAGCACTGCCGCACGGAAGTCGACCGTGTTGGCGTCCACGGCAAGCTCCGCGCCCAGCTGCCGGGCGTAGGCCAGGCGCGCAGGCGACTTGTCAGAAACCAGCACCCGGGCCGCGCCCGCCCGCTTGAGCATGAACGTGAAGAAGGCGCCCGCGGACCCCTGCCCGATGACGGCGGCGTCCTTGCCGACCAGGTCAAGCGAGTGGTAGCGGAGCGCGTAGACGACCGTGCCGAGTTGCTGCGCCATCAGCAGGTGGCTGAGCGGCGCCGTGCCAGGAAGCCGGATGCAGGCGGAGCCGGGCAGCGCCTGGTACTCGGCCAGGCAGCGCCCGTCGACCGCATGCGGGACGGTAAGCACGCAGTCGCCCGGCGCAAAGCCGGGGCAGCGCGACTCCACCACCTCGGCCACGCTCTCGTGCCCGGGGAAGCCGGCGGCCCCGGGCTCCGGCGGCGTGTTGAGGAACACGCTGTGCAGGTCGGAGCCGCAGATGGACGCATAGGCGGTCCGCAGGAGGAGCTGGCCGTCCGCCAGCGACGGCACCGGCACGTCCTCGCACACCACGCGTCCCATGTCGACCCAGCGCGCCGCCTTCATCGATGACACTCCCGTCGCGGCCGCGCCCACTGCGGAGCCCAGCCATTCTAGAACTTCATTCCACTCCGGAGGCGGCAACGCGCCCACCTGCCAGTTGTAACAGGCGCGGCCAGGTTAGACAACGGGGACGAGCATGCCTAAGGCGGTGTGAAGGACGCCTAACCTGCGGTGCCGGTCTCGAAGATGGGCCAGCCGATCTCGGTGCGCCAGGCGGCCTGGTCGGGGGTATCCGCGGGGCTGGTGAGGTAGTACTCGCGGACGGGGCCGTCAACGGCGAGGGCGTGCCTGGTGACGTAGCTGGCGAGCGTGCCGTAGGCCAGGTCGATGCCGGCGTGCGGGCCCTCGTGGATGACGGTGGCCAGGTCGGCCGCGGAGACGTCGAGGGCGGCCACGCGGCCCATGGGACGCGGCGGCGCCTGGCAGGGCAGGAAGATCGTCGCCGTGCCGCGTTCTTCGGTGAACAACTCGGTTGCGTATATCCCCCCGGCGGGGCCGGTGGCGGTGACGCCCTGGGCGGTCAGGGTGGCGTGCAGTTCCCCGAGTGCGCCCTGGTACCAGGCGAGGGCGTCGGCGCGGTCCACGACCTCGCTGATGGCCGCCGCCGGGACGGCGGCGGCGTGGCGGTGCCGGACCGGCGCGGCCGCCGGGGGGCGGTCCAGCAGGTCGCGGAGCGTGGCCACGGCCTCCTGGGTGCGGGCCAGGCTGGCTTCCAGGCGGGCCAGGTGGGCGGAGATCAGCCGG
>JAWWPV010001198.1:0-7543 GCA_033854775.1 Trebonia sp. | reverse complement strand
GGACTGCGCCAGGCCTGGCGCTCCCCCACGCCTCAAGAGTCATGTTTCGAGGTCTGGAGTTACCACTGCCGGCGTAGACCACGCGTCGGAAAGTCATGTTTCGCGACCAGTCGAAGCAACAAGTCGTTCGGAATGATCCCGAGTTTGAATTTGATCTTGGTTAGTTCGTGACGCGGTAGACGTCGTAGACGCCGTCGATGTTTCTTACCGCGCGCAGGACGTCGCCTAGGTGCTTGGGGTCGCCCATTTCGAAAGTGAACCTGCTCATGGCCACGCGGTCCCTGGTGGTCTGGACGCTGGCGCTCAGGATGTTCACGTGCTGGTCGGAGAGGACCCTGGTTACGTCGCTCAGGAGCCTGGTGCGGTCCAGGGCCTCTACCTGGATCGCTACCAGGAAGACCGAGGCGTCGCTCGGGGCCCAGTGGACCGGGACCATGCGCTCGCGCTGGGTGTCGGAGATGTGCTCAAGGTTCACGCAGTTCGCGCGGTGGACCGACACGCCGTGGCCGTGGGTGACGAAGCCCTGGATCTCGTCGCCGGGTACCGGGGTGCAGCACTTGGACAGGCGGACCCAGACGTCGGCCACGCCCTCGACCTCGATGCCCGAGTCGCTGGCGGTGCGGGCCCGCTGGACCTTCGGTGCCTTGCGCGGGATCGGGGTGGCCTCGGCGAGGTCCTCCTGCGCTCCCGCCACGCCGCTGACCGCGCGGACCAGGCGGGTGACCACCGACTGCGCGCTGATCCTGCCCTCGCCGACCGCGGCGTACAGGCCGGTGAGGTCGGGGTAGCGGAGGTCGGTGGCGATCGCCTTGAGGGTCGCGGCGGACATGAGGCGTTGCAGCGGGAGGCCCTGCTTGCGCATGACCTTGGCGATCTGGTCCTTGCCCGCCTCGACCGCCGCCTCGCGGCGCTCCTTGGAGAACCACTGGCGGATCTTGTTGCGGGCGCGGGCGGACTTGACGAAGTTCAGCCAGTCGCGGTTGGGTCCTGCCTCCTGGGACTTGGAGGTGAAGATCTCCACCGTGTCGCCGTTGTCGAGCGTCGACTCCAGGGCGACCAGGCGGCCGTTGACCCGGGCGCCGGTCGTGCGGTGGCCGACGTCGGTGTGGATCGCGTAGGCGAAGTCGACGGGGGTGGCACCGTGCGGCAGGGCGATGACCTCGCCGCGCGGCGTGAACACGAAGACCTCGGCGCTCGCCAGGTCATAGCGGAGGGAGTCGAGGAACTCCGCCGGGTCCTCGGTCTCGCGCTGCCAGTCGACGAGCTGCCGGAGCCAGGCCATCTCGGCGGCGTCCTGGGTCGCCTTGGCATCTGCCTTGGAGCCTGGCGCCTTGGTGCCTGCCTTGCCCGGGTTGACGCTGGCCACGGCCGGGCCGTGCGCGTGCATGTCTTCCTTGTACTTCCAGTGCGCGGCGACGCCGTACTCAGCGCGCTTGTGCATGCCCCAGGTGCGGATCTGGAGCTCGACCGGCTTGCCGCCCGGGCCGATGACCGTGGTGTGCAGAGACTGGTACATGTTGAACTTCGGCATCGCGACGTAGTCCTTGAACCGGCCGGGTACCGGGTTCCAGCGCGCGTGGATCGTGCCGAGCGCCGCGTAGCAGTCCGAAACCCTGTCGACGAGGACGCGGATGCCCACCAGGTCGTAGATGTCGTCGAACTCGACGTTGCGGGCGATCATCTTCTGGTAGATCGAGTAGTAGTGCTTGGGACGGCCGGTGACCGTGCCCTTGATCTTCGCCTCGTGCATGTCGGCGGAGAGGTTCTCGATGACGTCCTGGAGCAGCTGGTCGCGCCGCGGCGACCGCTGGGAGACGAGCCGCGCTATCTCGTCGTACCGCTTCGGGTAGAGCGTGGCGAAGGCGAGGTCCTCAAGCTCCCACTTGACCGTGTTCATGCCGAGGCGGTGCGCCAGGGGGGCGTAGATCTCCAGGGTCTCGCGTGACTTGCGCTCCTGCTTGTCGCGCGGCATGTAGCGGAGCGTCCGCATGTTGTGCAGCCGGTCGGCGAGCTTGATGACAAGCACGCGGATGTCGCGGGACATCGCGACGACCATCTTGCGGACGGTCTCGGCCTCGGCGGAGGCGCCGTACTTGACCTTGTCCAGCTTGGTCACGCCGTCGACCAGCGCCGCGACGTCCTCGCCGAACTCGCTGCGCAGCTCGTTGAGCGTGTAGGCAGTGTCCTCGACGGTGTCGTGCAGCAGCGCGGCGCAGATCGTCTCGGTGTTCATGCCGAGCTCGGCGAGGATCGTGGCCACCGCGAGGGGGTGGGTGATGTACGGGTCGCCCGACTTGCGCTTCTGGTCTTTGTGCCAGTGCGCGGCGACCCCGTAGGCACGTTCCACCGTCCGCACGTCCGCCTTCGGGTGGTGCGCGCGGATGGTCTTGATCAGCGGTTCGAGGACAGGGTTCACATTGGACCCCCGCTGTGCTCCGAGCCTCGCCAGGCGGCGGCGGACCCCGGCGCCGGGTGAGGCGGGCTGCGCCGCAGGCGCGAGCCCCTGACGAGTCTGGCGAGTCGGACGCGTGGGCTGCGTGTCCGATGCACTCGCCCCTTCGTCGGACACGCTTCGGGGGGCAAGGGGGGTCGTCCCTCCGGGAGATGTCAGCAGGTTGGCAGGCGTGCCGGTCTGCGGCCTGGTCGCCGTCACCTGGTCCGTCTCGTCGCGGTCCTGCCCGCCCCGCTGGGCAGAGTCCGCCGATTCCCCGATCCGGGCAGTCTCTCCGGCGCCGGCCGTGGCGGTCGTCATTACATCACCGGCCACAAGCGCTCCTCGCATCTGCCAGGTCTTTAGTCTACTTGCGGTTATTAACTCGCGGGTAGGCTCCTGACATTCCGCAGTTCAGGAACGTTCACAGGCCGTTTCAGACTACAAGGAGTGAGCGGACCTCAAGATCGGGGATCCTCCCCCGGCCCTTCAGGAACGAAAGCTCCATCAGCACGGCGACGCCGACGACCTGGGCGCCCGCCCGCTGGATGAGCGCGGCGGTGGCGCGGGCGGTGCCGCCGGTGGCGAGCACGTCGTCCACGATCAGCACCCGCTCCCCCGGCTGGAACGCGTCCTGGTGGACCTCAAGCGTGGCGCTGCCGTACTCCAGGTCGTACTCCTGGGCGAAGGTCGCGGACGGCAGCTTGCCCTTCTTGCGGACGGGGACGAACCCGGCCCTGATCTCGTAGGCGACCGGGGCGGCGAAGATGAACCCGCGTGCCTCGATGCCGACGACCTTGTCCACCGGGCCGAAGGCCGCCGCCATGGCCTCCACGACGTCGCCGAACGCGCCGGAGTCGCCGAGCAGCGGCGTGATGTCCTTGAACAGCACGCCGGGCTGCGGGTAGTCGGGGATGTCGCGGACGTGCGCGGCGATCGTGGCCTCGATGTCCGACACGCCGCTACCGCCTCTTCTTCCTGGCGCCCGGCCTGCGCTGCGTGCTGCCGGTGACTCGCTGCTGCCTGGTGACCGGCCGGGGCGGGGTGTCGCCCGTCCTGGCCGCGGCGGAGACCGCCACGCCGTCGACGGCGTCCTGCTCTGACGTTTCCTCGGTGTCCTGGTCTTGGTCCTCTGGCCCGGCCAGCGAGCCAGGCACGGTGACCCCCGTGACCGGCGTGGCCGGTGCCGTCGGCCCGGTAGCGGACGTGGCACCGCCCGCCTCCGACGCGCCGCGCTGGGCCGAGCGGCCGCCGGCGAGGCGGCGGTTGACCTTGGCGGCCAGGTCCTTGTACTGCGGCTCCCGTTCCTTCAGGTCGGCGAGGACCGGGGTCGCGATGAAGATCGACGAGTAGGTGCCCGACAGCATGCCGACGAACAGCACGAGGGCCAGGTCCTTCAGCGTGCCCGCGCCGAGCAGTCCGGCCCCGACGAACAGGATCGACGCGACCGGCAGGAGCGCGGTCAGCGAGGTGTTTATCGACCGGACCAGGGTCTGGTTGAGCGCCAGGTTAGCCGCTTCGCTGTAGGTGGAGCGCTGGGTGGTGAGGATGCCGGCGGTATTCTCCCGTACCTTGTCGAAGACCACCACGGTGTCGTAGAGCGAGTAGCCGAGGATGGTCAGCAGGCCGACAACGGACGTCGGGCTTACCGAGAAGCCGGCCAGCGCGTACACGCCGACCGTGATCAGGATGTCGTGGAGCAGCGCGACGAACGCCGCCACGGCCATCCGCCACTCGAACGCGATCGACAGGTAGATCACGATCACCACGAGGAAGATGATCAGCGCCTCGACGGCCTTGGACGTGACCTGGCCGCCCCAGGTCGGGCCGACGAGCTGGACGGAAACGCTGCTCTGCGCGAGGTGGAAGGCCTGCGCAAGCGCGCTCGCCACCTTCTGGGTGATGTCCGAGGTCAGCGCCCCGGTCTGCACGGTCCACTGGTGCAGCGACGAGCCGGAGCTGTACTGCACGCTCGCGTCGCCGCCGCCCGCGGTGCTGACCACCCGGGAGATCGCGGTCTGGCTGGTCGAGGCGGTGGGCGGGAAGGTGAAGCTCGACCCGCCCTTGAACTCCAGCGAGAAGTTCAGCCGGCGAACCGCCAGGGCGACCGCGCTGACCAGAATGATGAGGCCGGAGAGCGCGTACCACAGCCGCTGGCGGCCGACGAAGTTGATCGAGACGTCGCCCCGGTACAGCCGCCCGGCGATGCCGCCGCCTGCCATCACGCCTCCTTCGAGGTCGAGGAGATACCGCTGCTTCGCCCGTTGGTCCGCTGCGTGCGGACCGTGCGCCTCGTGGAGGAGCGCCATCTCGCCTTCGCGCCGAGCCGCTCAGGATCGAGCCCCGACCACTTGTGCCCGCTTGAGAAGAACTTCGTCCCGGCCAGGATGGTCACCATCGGCTTGGTGAACAGGAACACCACCAGCACGTCGATCAGCGTCGTCAGGCCGAGCGTGTAGGCGAAGCCCTGCACGTCGCTGACGGCGAAGTGGTACAGGAGCACCGCGGCGAGGAAGGACACCGTGTCGGAGACCAGGATCGTGCGCCTTGCCCGTTTCCAGCCCGCTTCGACGGCGGGGCGCAGCGTCTTGCCTTCCCGCACCTCGTCACGGAGCCGCTCGAAGTACACGATGAACGAGTCCGCCGTGATGCCGATCGCCACCACGAGTCCGGCGATCGCCGACAAGGACATGGTGAAGTTCTGGTACCGGCTGAGGAGGACCACCGAGAGGTAGGCGAGCAGCGCCGCGATCAGCAGGCTGGACACCGACACCAGGCCGAGGCCCCGGTAGTAGTAGAAGAGGTAGATGATCACCAAGACCAGGCCGATGACGCCTGCGAGCAGGCCCGCGTCAAGCGAAGCGTGGCCGACCTGCGGTGAGATCGACTGAACGTCCGACACCGTGAAGTTCAGCGGCAGCTGCCCGTACTTGAGGATGTTGGTGAGCTGGGTCGCCTGGTCCTGGGTGAAGCCGCTCGGCTGCGGGCCGCTGATCGTGAACGTCCCGGAGGTGAGCGCGCCCTGGGTCTCCGGCGCGGACTGCACGCTGCCGTCGAGGACGATCGCCGTCGAGTCGAGCGCCGCGTCGTTCTGGTTGGTGGTCGCGCCGGGGAAGTAGTTGTTGTACTGGTTGGTGGTCAGCGTGCCGAACGCCGCGGTGGCGGCGCTGTCCAGCGTCAGGTTGACGACCCACTGCGTGCTGTTCGACTGCAGGGCGGACGACACGCCGGTGAGCTGGGTGCCCTCGAAGACGGCCGGGCCGAGGACGTACTTGGTGCCGTTGGGATCGCACGAGACGGTCTGGCTCGTCAGGTTGTCCCACTGGTCGCCAGAGTTGGTGTACCCGACGGTCTTCTTCCAGTTGTCGTTCACGGTGGTCGAGTTGGGGCCGGGCGTGCACGCCAGCTTGTTGAACAGCTTCATGGTGGCCGCGTTCACCTTGGACGCGTTGCCGGCGGTGGTGGTGCTCGAGGCCGGCGTCGTCGACGTCGGCGTCGGGGTAGCGCTGGCCGTGGGGGTCGCGCTGGCCTTGGCGGTCGTGCTCGCGCTCGCCTTGGCCGATGCGGTGGCGGTCGCCGTGGCGGACGGGCTCGCCAGCTTGGCGGCGTAGTCCTGGGTCGAGGACTTCGGGCTGGCGCTCGTGCTCGCGGACGCGCTCGTCGACGGGGTCGGCGAGCTCGTGGCCGACGGGCTCGGCGAGCCGCTGGCCTTAGCCGACGGGGTGGCACTCGGCTTGGCGGTCGCGGGCGGGGTGTACGCCTGTTCGAGGAGCACCGGCCGGAACGCCAGCTTGGCGGTGGTGCTGACCAGTTGGAGAACGCTCGGCGCCGCCTTGCCGGGAACGGTCACGTTGATCAGGTCGCTGCCCTGCTGCTGTACCTGGGCTCCGGAGTTGCCGGTGCCGTTCACCCGGGATTCCAGCACGGTGATCGCCTGCTGCATCTCGGCCGCCGCCGGCTGCGCGCCGTTCGAGGTCGCCGCCTGCAGCACCACCTCGGTCCCGCTTGACAGGTCGAGTCCGAGGCCGACCTTGAACTGGCTGTGCCAGTTAGCCGGGTTGAACGTCTGGCTGCCCGTGATCGAGAAGAGCATGATCAGGACCAGCACGGCCAGCCCGGTCAGCGCGCGGCCCGGCCGCGAGCCGCTTCTGCTTGGGGGTGCCACTTGTCGCCTGCCTCTTAGCGTGCGTCGTGCGCGGAGCTAGCGCCGGTTAGTCCTTCTTGCTGCCGGTGGCCTGCTCGTACGCGTTGTCCTCGGCGCCGTCATCGGCCGGCTGTGGCTTGTCGGCGGTCTCCTCGGCGTCGTGCACGTCGGTCTCCGGGGACTCCTCGTCGTAGTCCGTGTCCTCCGCCTCATCGGCGGGGGCCTCGTCCTCGTCCACCGTCTCCCCCGGGGACACGACTTCCATGACGGCGCGCTTCAGGTAGCGCACCTCCACGCCCGGCGCGATCTCAAGGATCACGTCGTCGCCGTCCACGTCGACGACCGTCGCGTACATGCCGGCCGTCGTCCGGACCGTGGCCCCCGGCTGCATCGTGTTCTGCTTCTGCTGGGCCTGCTGCTGCCTGCGCTGCCGCGGCCTGATCATCAGCATGTAGAACGCCACGACGACGATCAGGATGAGGATCAGGGTCGTCGGGTTGAACCCGCTCGACTTCGTCGTGGTAGCTGCTAGTGGTTCGACATTGCCCAGCATCGGGGCATCCTTCCGGTTGACTTTCCGCTTGCCGACAGGCCCGTCGTGTCATGACGCACGTGCCAACCTGCGCAGTGTAGCGGCGCTATGAAAAACGCATAACCACCCTACGAGGTTTCCGAAGTGGATAGTTACTCACCGGCGCGATTCCGCGGCTAAAGCGGACACCTGTCCCCGCATTGCAACCGTTTCGCTACAGTGCTTCTTCCACTCGGGCCACTTCTGCCCCTCGGGCTGCTAGTCGAACAGCGTCGGCGTGTCGGCGGACGGCGGGGGGACGAGGCCCAGGTGCTCCCAGCCGGCGCGGGTGGCGACCCGGCCGCGCGGGGTCCTGGCGAGCAGGCCGTGCCTGACCAGGAACGGCTCGGCGACCACCTCGACGGTCTCCGCCTCCTCCCCCACCGCGACGGCCAGG
>JAWWPV010001197.1:0-3375 GCA_033854775.1 Trebonia sp. | reverse complement strand
GCGGCCGGTTGCCACAACCACCCGGCTATCAGGCTTCCGCGAGGCTCCGCTTCCTGGGCCGGCGCCTGGGGCCGGCCGGGAGCGGGGTCGTGTTGGGGGCTAGGGGAACATAGGCTGGGCGCGTGGTAAGTACCCCGGAGCTTGCACCTGAAGGACGGCGGATGCTGCGGCTTGAGGCGCGCAACGCCGAGACGCCGATCGAGCGGAAGCCGCCGTGGATCAAAACCCGGGTGCGCACCGGGCCCGAGTACACCGCGCTCCAGCACCTCGTTAAGTCCGAGGGGCTGCACACCGTGTGCCAGGAGGCCGGCTGCCCGAACATCTTCGAGTGCTGGGAAGACCGCGAGGCGACCTTCCTCATCGGCGGGGACCAGTGCACCAGGCGCTGCGACTTCTGCCAGATCGACACGGGCAAGCCGCTGCCGCTTGACCGCGACGAGCCGCGGCGCGTCGCGGAGTCCGTGACCGCCATGGGGCTGCGGTACGCGACCGTCACGGGGGTGGCCCGCGACGACCAGCCCGACGGCGGGGCATGGCTGTACGCGCAGACCGCCAGGGAGATCCACGCCGCGGTGCCAGGCTGCGGGGTTGAACTGCTCGTCCCCGACTTCAACGCGGACCCAGCACAGCTCGGCGAGGTGTTCAGCGCCGCGCCCGAGGTGTTCGCGCACAACCTGGAGACGGTGCCGCGGATCTTCAAGCGGATCCGGCCGGGCTTCCGCTACGAGCGCTCACTCGACGTGCTCCGCCAGGCGCACGAGGCCGGCCTGGTCACGAAGTCCAACCTGATCCTGGGCATGGGCGAGGCCCGCGAGGAGATCGCGCCGGCGATGGCCGACCTGCGTGCCGTCGGCGTCGACCTGCTGACGATCACCCAGTACCTGCGCCCTTCCGCCCGGCACCATCCGGTCGACCGCTGGGTGCACCCCGATGAGTTCGTCGGGCTGCGCGAGGAAGCCCTGTCCATTGGCTTCGCCGGCGTCATGTCCGGCCCCCTGGTCCGCTCGTCGTACCGCGCGGGCCGCCTGTACGCCCAGGCGATCGAGCAGCGCTCGGCCGCCGCGGCAAGCTGAGGCTTCTTGCTGTTATTGCGATCGTGGCGGGCGAGTCCGATGATGGGGGATACAACGGGCCCCTAGAGGGGCGCTAAGTATCCCGCGTCGTCGCCCGGCGGCTGGAGGGCCGGGCCGGGGGCTACCCGACACTGACATCCCGGCCATGGCCACGCTGTGTCTCCATTGAGTGCCATGGCCGCGGCAGGCGAAGCGCGCACTCGTTCGGGATAACCTGTTTGGGCATTTGACGTTGCTTGGTTACAGCCCGGGGGGCTGGAAACCGTATGCTCACTGATGTTGGCACGCGTAGAGGAGAGGCTGAGCCGGTGGTTGACCAATACAGCGCTGAGGAGCTACAGAGCGCCGGGCGACTGAAGCAGATCCGGATGGTCGCGAAGCTGGTCAACCAGCAGAACAGGCGGGCACTGCCGATCACCTTCGGCGCGGCGGCCGCGATCATCGTGATCTTCGTGCTCGTCGGGCTGCTGACCAAGCTGGGGGCTTTCCTGATCCCGGTGGGCGTGCTGCTCGGCTTGATGACGGCGATGATCCTCTTCGGCCGGTTCGCGCAGCGTGCCCAGTACTCGGCGATCGACGGGCAGCTCGGGGCGGCGGCCGCGGTGCTCCAGAACATGCGCGGCGACTGGACGGTTACCCCCGCCGTCGCCGGCAACAGGACGATGGACGTCGTGCACCGGGCGGTCGGCAGGCCCGGCGTGGTGCTCGTCGGCGAGGGCGTGCCGTCGCGGGTGGACGGGCTGCTCGCGGCGGAGCGGAAGAGGACGGAGCGGGTCGCGCACGGCGTGCCGATCCACGAGTTCCAGGTCGGCAGCGAAGAGGGGCAGATCCCGGTCAGCAAGCTGCAGCGGAAGATCACCACGCTGCCGCGCTCGCTGCGGCCCACGGCGGTGTCCGACCTCAACTACCGGCTGAAGGCGCTCCAGCCGACGATGCAGATGCCCAAGGGGCCGATGCCCAAGGGCGCCCGCCAGCCGCGGATGCCCAAGCCGCGTTAGCGCGCCAGCTACAGCCGCACGACGATGGTGTCGGCCGCGCGGTCGTGCAGGCCGCGCAGGTCACGGTCGGACAGGCAGGCCGGGACGACGCACAGCAGGAGCAGGGTGCGCAGCGCGGCCCACCGGAAGCCGGGGCGGCTGCCGTCCGTGCGGACCGTGCGGAGGCCGAGCAGCCGCTTACCGACAGTGAGGCCGCTGATCGCGGTCAGCAGGTAGACCTCGAAGGCGAACAGGAGCAGGGCGACCAACTGGGCGGCCTGGTAGTGCGCGTCGGTGACGGTGAAGACGTTGTGCGCCACGATGCTTGAGGCGATCAGGTAGCACAGCACCCAGTCGACGATCAGCGCGACCAGCCGCCTGCCCATCGGGGCCACCGATGACGGGCCGGTCATCGGCAGGCCGAGCCTCTTGCCGGGGTAATCAGGCGTATGATCAGCCACTGTGTTGCTTGGGGAAACCGCGGCACCGGACGCGGCGGCCACCTTCGTCGCGTTCCTGTTGCGCGGATTCCGGGATCCTTGAGACACAGGTCTACGGTATCCGCTTGCCTGGCGCACAAGCACAGCCACTCCTCGACCGCTCCCCTACGGGGCGGATCGTGGCTGATCGGACGGGTCGGTGCGCGGGGCCGCTAGACCATGCGTAACACCGGCGAAACATTGGGGATACCGCTCGGAAATTGCCAACAGCTACCGTCCGAAGCGATCCCGACGAAGAAATCGAGATATAGCTACCTATGCGCGCCCTGTTCAGGGAGGGTTGATGTTCAGCAGTGCTGAAGAAGTCCTCAGGTTCATCGCTGAGGAAAACGTGGAGTTCGTTGACGTCAGGTTCACAGACCTGCCGGGCACCGTGCAGCACTTCACCGTTCCAGTGCAGACGTTCGACGCGGACGTGTTCACCGAGGGCCGGATGTTCGACGGTTCGTCGATCCGCGGCTTCCAGGCGATCCACGAGTCCGACATGCTGCTGATACCGGACCCGACGACCGCCGTGCTTGACCCGTTCCGCCAGCACAAGACGCTGAACCTCACTTTCTCCGTCTTCGACCCGCTGACCGGCGCGGCCTACTCCCGCGACCCGCGCAACGTGGCCGCCAAGGCCGAGGAGTACCTCAAGGGCACCGGCATCGCGGACACCGCGTTCATGGGCCCGGAGGCGGAGTTCTACATCTTCGACTCGGTGCGGTTCAACACCGGCTCGAACGAGGGCTACTACCACATCGACTCGATCGAGGGCGCGTGGAACACCGGCCGCGATGAGGTAGGCGGCAACCTCGGCGCCAAGCCCCCGTACAAGGGCGG
>JAWWPV010001196.1:0-5034 GCA_033854775.1 Trebonia sp. | reverse complement strand
TCATGTCTCCCCGCCCTCGTTACGACTCTGCTTGTTACGACTGGGCTTCGGGCAGCGCGTCGAGGATCTCGAGTGCCACCTGGGCGATCAGCCGGTCCCTGTAGTTGTCGAGCCGCAGCCCGGTGATCTCCTCGATCCGCTTGATCCGGTAGGCCACCGTGTTCGGGTGGACGTGCAGTAGCCGCGAGGCGCGCTGCGGGCTGTTGTTCTCCCGGAAGTAACAAGCGAGGGTCGACAGGTACTCCGACTTGTGCTCGTGTTCGTGCTCGGAGAGCTTACCCAGCACCTCGGCCGCGAAGGACCGCAACTCTCCCAGGTCGGGCACCTGGAGCAGGAGACGGTGGATGCCGAGGTCCTCGAACGCCGAGACCGCGCCGGTCCGGCCAAGCCGCCAGAGCGTCTGGGTCGTGCGGTGCGCCTGGTCGTAGGAGCGGGCGATCTCGTCCGGCGCCTTGCACGGGCCGCCGATCCCGATAACCACCTTCGCGCCGGGGAACAGCTCGGCGAGCCTCGCCAGGCACGCCTGGGCGAGCTTGCGCGGCTCCGGCGACGCGGCGGCCACCACGACGACTTCGGCCTCCCTGGCGGAGACGATGGCCTCCGGTGCCCTGGTGGTCATGAAGTGCTCGATGGACTCCCTGATCCGCTGCCGCAGCGGCTCGGCGTCGGCCGCCCGCGACGGGGGCAGCTCGAAGGCGATGGCCGCCACGTTGTGCGTGCGCGTCGGGTCGTAGCCGAGGTGCCCGGCCCAGCGGGCGGCGTCGGCGGCGTCCCTGCCCCGGCCGAGCAGCAGCCCCTCGACCAGGTCGTCGCGTACCCGGCGGGCGGCGGCGGCGACCACCCGCTCGCGGCCGAGGATGACGCCGCAGATCGTCGCCGCGTGCTCGGTGACAAGCAGCGACATGTCCTCGCCGAAGGACTCCTCCGCGGGATCGAGCGTGATCAGGTACGAGGGCACCTCATCGCCGACCAGGATCGGCGCGACGATGATGGCGGGCACCCCGCCGACGTTCGGCAGCCGCAGGGCGCGCTGCGACAGCCGGGAGGCGCGCAGCACCTGCCCGAGCCTCGGGTGGACGACGTGGTCCCGCACCAGGGCGGCGGCCTTCTCCGGTGGAAGTCCCGGCGAGGCGGCGGTCTGCACGTCCATGAGCTGGCTGACCACGGCCACGGTCGCCTGTGCCCGCTCGGAGATGAGCTGCACGACCCCGGCCAGGTCGGCGTCCTGCATGGCGAGGCCAGAGAGGTGCCGGTAGACGGTCACCAGCTCGCGCAGGACAGAGTTCTCTCGGTCGACGTCCCGCGGGCTCTCCCTGGGCGTCGGCCCCGTACCTGTTGGCACTGCATTGAGCCGGCTAGCGGCCGGTGTCATCGCGTCCGGCATGATCACTGAACTATACGACCTTGATCTGTCCGTGTCTTTTGTGGAAGTCCACAAACGGATCTTAACCATGGTTTCCTGCCCGTGGAAACACCTCACAAGGATTCGCCTGCACGGCCACGGCCACCACTGTGCCCGCGCACAGCACCTCGCGCGCTCAGCTTAGGGGCTGACAACGATGCCGGGGCAAGGCCTTGAACCGCCGCAGGCTGGGCGTTATGTTACGGGGACTTGACAGATCCTTATCAACCGCGCAAATAATGCAGGCACTTTCAATCGTGAAAGGGGCCTTGCTTGCTTGAGTACCGCGACATCTACGCGGGGGGCCGGCTAGTCGGTTCCGCGTCGCCAGATGTCATCACGATCGTCAACCCGGCGACGGAAGAAGTCGTGGGCGCCGTCCCGTCCGGCATCGGCGTCGACGTGGACCGCGCCGTGCGCTCGGCCAGGCGCGCGTTCGACGACGGTACCTGGGCAACGCGCCCGCCCGCCGACCGTGCCGACGCCCTCGACCGCCTGGCGTCCGCCCTCGAGGCGCGCACCGAGGAGGCGGCGCGGCTCGTCACGGCCGAGATGGGGATGCCGATCTCCTCCTCCCGCCGGCACAACGCGACGGCGCCGTGCGCCATCCTGCGCTACTACGCGAACCTGGCGCGCGCCATGGACACGGAGGAGACCCGCACCGCGGTCTCCTTCACCGGCCGCACCGTGGTCCGCAGGGAGCCGGCCGGGGTCGCCGCGGTGATCACCAGCTGGAACTACCCGATCTTGCTGGCGTTCAGCCAGCTCGCGCCCGCCCTCGCCGCCGGCTGCACGATCGTCTTGAAGCCCGCCGCGGCCACCTCGCTTTCCGCCTACATCCTCGCCGAGGCGTTCGAGGCCGCCGACTTCCCGCCCGGCGTGTTCAACCTGGTCACCGGCACGCACCAGACGGCAGGCGCGCTCGCCCGCCATCCCGGCGTGGACACAGTGTCGTTCTCAGGGCCGACCAAGCAGGGCCGGTGGATCGCCTCCATCTGCGGGGCGGAGCTCAAGCCCGCGCACCTGGAGCTCGGCGGCGAGTCCGCCGCGATCATCCTCGACGACGCCGACCTGCGCAAGACCGGCGACGCCCTCGGCCGCCTCATCTTCGGCAACGCGGGCCAGACGTGCTTCGCGATGTCCAGGGTGCTCGTCCCCGAGCAGCGCTACGGCGACCTGGTCGAGGCGCTCGCCGAGCAGGCGGGGAAGGTCCGCGTGGGCGACCCGCTGAACGAGGACACGACCATGGGCCCGCTCGCGTCGTCGCGGCGGCGCGTCGACGTGGAGGCGCGGGTCCGCTCGGGCATCGGCGAGGGCGCCCGCGTCGTGTCCGGCGGGCGGCGTCCCGCCTCTCCGGTCCGCGGCTACTTCTACGAGCCGACCGTGCTCACCGACGTGACCCCGCAGATGCCGATCGCCCGCGAGGAGATCTGCGGCCCGGTCGCCACGGTGATCGGCTACAAGGACGAGACGGAGGCCATCAGGCTCGCCAACGACGGCTTCGGGCTGGCCGCCACCGTCTGGACCGGCGACCCGCAGCGCGGCCTGGACATCGCCCGGCGGACCCGCGTCGGCACCTTCGGCATCAACCTCTATGAGCCGGACATCGGCTCGCCGTGGGGCGGGCGCGGCCCGAGCGGCACCGGCAGCGCGTACGGCCCCGAGGGCATGGACGCGTACCTGACCTCTAAGTCAGTGTTCCTTCCCTCGTTCCCTGCCAGGGCGGAACACACGGCGGAACACACGGCGGCGCACATGGATAAGCAGGGCTGACGCCCAGCATTAATATCGTTAGCCCGCGTAATAGTTGCCAGTAGGCAACTATAGGCTAGTGTTAATAGACGTGGCTACGACGACGAGCGAAAACTGGGCCGAGAGCCAGGGCGGGGACGATAAGCAGAGCGGGAAAAGCCCGGGGCCCGGTGCAGCCGGTAAGGCAGACGCCTACAAGTGGGTAGCGCTCTCGAACACCACTCTCGCCATGGTCATGGCGACGATCGACGGTTCCATCGTCATCGTCGCGCTGCCGGCCATCTTCCGCGGCATCAACCTCAACCCGCTCACCCCGGGCAACGTGACCTACCTGCTGTGGATGATCATGGGGTACCTGCTCGTGCAGTCGATCCTCGTGGTCACCCTCGGCCGGCTCGGCGACATCTTCGGCCGGGTGAAAATCTACAACCTCGGCTTCGTCGTCTTCACCCTGGCCTCGATCGGGCTGTCCTTCGACCCGTTCCAGGGGACGCACGGCGCGCTGTGGCTCATCGGCTGGCGGTTCGTCCAGGCGTTCGGCGGGTCCATGCTGATGGCCAACTCCGCGGCGATCCTCACCGACGCGTTCCCCGAGGGCAAGCGCGGCACGGCACTCGGCATTAACCAGGTCGCGGGCATCTCCGGCCAGTTCATTGGCCTGCTGCTCGGCGGCCTGCTGTCAGCCTGGGACTGGCGGGCGGTCTTCTGGATCAACCTGCCGTTCGGCCTGTTCGGCACCATCTGGGCGTACAAGTCACTCAAGGAGATCGCCAGCACGCGCAAGGCGCGCATCGACTGGCTCGGCAACTTCACGTTCGCGCTCGGCGCGGGCGTGCTGCTCGTCGCGATCACCTTCGGCATCCGGCCGTACCACAACGATGCCACCAGTTGGGGCGACCCGATGGTATTGGGCGGCCTGATCTTCGGCGTCGCCCTGCTCGCGCTCTTCTGCTTCATCGAGACCAAGGTGAAGGACCCGATGTTCAACCTGGGGCTGTTCCGCATCCGCGAGTTCGCGGCCGGTAACATCGCCTCGCTGCTCGGCGCGATCTCCCGTGGCGGCCTGCAGTTCATGCTGGTCATCTGGCTCGCCGGGATCTGGCTGCCGCTGCACGGCTACGACTTCACCGTCACCCCGCTGTGGGCGGGCATCTACATGCTGCCGCTCACCGCCGGGTTCCTCATCTCGGGCCCGATCTCCGGCCGGCTGTCGGACCGGTTCGGCGCCCGTCCGTTCGCCACCGGGGGGCTGCTCGTCGCCGCGTGCTGCTTCGTCGGCCTCATGATGCTGCCGATCGACTTCCCGTACCCGGTGTTCGCGCTGCTCATCTTCGGCAACGGGATCGGCTCGGGCCTGTTCGCCGCGCCGAACACCGCCGCGATCATGTCCTCGGTCCCCGCCTACAACCGCGGCGCGGCGTCGGGCATGCGGTCCACCTTCCAGAACTCCGGCATGTCGCTGTCCATCGGCATCTTCTTCTCGCTGATGATCGCGGGCCTGGCCAACACGCTGCCGAAGACGCTGCTGAGCGGCCTGACCGCGCAGGGCGTGCCGCTCGCGCAGGCGACCTCGATCGCGCACCTGCCGCCGGTCTCCACGGTGTTCGCCGCCATGCTCGGCTACAACCCCGTAGCGAACCTCCTCGGTCCCTCTGGATTGCTGCAAAAGCTACCTGCCGCGAACGTCGCCACGCTCACCGGCAGGCAGTTCTTCCCGACCCTGATCTCCGGTCCGTTCCACCACGGTCTGATGATCGTCTTCACCGCCGCGGCGCTGATGGCGCTGGCCGGCGCGATCGTGTCCTGGACCCGGGGCAAGAAGCAGGACGTAGCCGAGCCGGTGGCGACCGTTGACGAGCCGGTGCTCGACTTACGGTGCT
>JAWWPV010001195.1:0-3272 GCA_033854775.1 Trebonia sp. | reverse complement strand
CGGGCCACCCGGGTGACCTCGCCGGCGAACGCGGACAGCGTGTCGACCATCCCGTTGATGGTCTCGGCGAGGGTCGCGACCTCGCCCTTGGCCTCGACGGAGATCTTCTGGCTCAGGTCGCCCTTGGCGACCGCCGTGGTGACCTGGGCGATGGCCCGGACCTGCCCGGTGAGGTTGCCCGCCATCGCGTTGACCGAGTCGGTGAGGTCCTTCCAGGTGCCGGCGACCGCGGGGACTTCCGCCTGGCCGCCGAGCTGGCCCTCGGTGCCCACCTCGCGGGCCACCCGGGTGACCTCCGAGGTGAACACGCCAAGCTGCTCGTTCATGGCGTTGAACACGCCCGCGATGTCGTTCATCAGCGGATCAGCGCCCTCGGGCAGCCGGATGCTGAAATCGCCGCCGCGCACCGCGGTCAGGCCGGCCAGCAGCTGCTGCATCTGCTCTTGCTGCCCGGTCTCCGTCGCCACCGGCATACAGATCACCCCACTATCGCGATTTCGCCCAGCTCGTTCCGTGGATGACCCCCATCATCCGGTGGCCACGCTCAGGCGCACATTCTGTCCGCCAATCATCGCATCGCGCCGTGCACCGGGGTACCTGCTCGCTATTTCCGCCCGGGCGGGGCGAGCGCCGCCCACGGCACGGTCACCTCGCCGAGGCGCCAGCGCCCGCGCCCGCCGCACGGCGGGCAGCGGAGCACCGGCCAGCCGTCGGACAGGGACGCGACGGCGGCGAGCCACCGCTGCCGCGGGCCGAAGGCGACCTGCGGCGCGGCGCGGTCCCAGGCCCTGTCGAAGTCGCGCAGGAACGCGTGCACCGGCTCGCCTGGCACGTTCCGGTGGATCAGTGTCTTGGGCAGCCGCTCGGCCAGGTCGGACGGCCGGTCAAGCGACGCCAGCCGCGCCGAGAAGGTGACCAGCGCCGCGCCGCGGCTGCCACCGGGCTGCCCCGGTGCGGGAAGGGCTGGCAAGGTGACCCAGACCGCGCGGCGGCCGATCTCATCGCAGGTGCCCTCGACCAGGACACCGCCGGCGGCCAGCCCGGCCCGCAGCCGTGACCAGGCCGTCCAGGCCTGCTCCTCTTGGTACTGGCGCAGCACGTTGAACGCCCGGACGAGTGCGGGCCGGCGCTCCACCGGCAGCTCAAACCCGCCGACCGCGAACGACAGCCCCGGCAGCTCGTCTCCGGCCGCGCGCTGCGCCGCCAGCCGGCGCCGGGCGGCCGCCACCCGCTCCGGGTCGATCTCCAGGCCGATCACCTCGGCGTCAGGGGCCACCGCCCGGACCCGCCGGTACAGCTCCACCGTGGTCACCGGCGAAGCCCCGAAGCCCAGGTCCACGATCAGCGGGCGTTCCCTGGCACGGAGCACCGCTTGCTGCGCCTGGGTTATCCAGCGGTCCACCCGCCGCAGCCGGCTGGGGTTGGTGGTGCCCCTGGTGATCTCCCCGTCCGGCCGCACGGGACTACGCTATCTAGCACGCTCCCGCCCGCAAGACCGTGGAAGGTTCGATGACCGAAGCACGTAACCTCGCCGACCGCTTCCACGCGCGGTGGCTGCACGCAAACCCGTTCGCCGCCACTATGTACGGCATCCCCGGGTACGACGACCAGCTCCCCGACGACAGCGCGGCAGGCCAGCAGGCGTGGCGCGCCGAGGCCGAGCGCTTCCTCGATGAGGCGCAGGACATCAAACGGGGCGAGATCGGGCGGGGGCAGTTCTCGCCTGCCGACGCCGTCACGCTCGACTGCACGACGCAAGCGGCCGCCCAGGAAGTGGCGGGCGTCGACCTGGCCGCGGACGAGCACACGGTCACCGCCATGCAGTACTCCGGGCCTGCCATGTTCCTCGCCGTGGCGGCCAGGACGGTCCTGGTGGACGAGGCGGCCGCGGAGAACTACCTCACCAGGGTGCGGGGCAGCGGCGCCTGGCTCGACCAGGTCGGCGACCGGTTGCGGGACGGCGCCCGCTCGGGGCGGCTGCCGGTCGGCCCGCTCGCCGAGCAGGCGCTCGGCTGGGTCGAGACGATCCTGGCGGCGCCGGAAAGCAGCCCCGTCCTCGCACCGAAGCCGCCGCAGGACTGGGCCCGCGCGGCGGAGTGGGAGCAGGAGCGCCGGGCGGCCGTGGCCGAGGTGGTGCAGCCGGCGGTGGCCAGGTGGGCGGACACGGTACGGGAACTGCTACCGCGGGCGCGGTCAGCCGAGCACGCCGGCCTCAAATGGCTGCCCGGCGGTGATGCCGATTACGCAAGGGCCATCCGGGTCTACACGACCCTGCCGCTGTCGGCCGAAGAGCTGCACCAGACCGGTCTCGATCACGTGGCGGCGCTTGAGGCGCGGGCGGTGGAGCTTGGCAAGGGCCTTGGGCTTTCCGGGCGGGACGAGGTGCTCGCCGCGATCAGGGACTCGGCGGGGAAGATGGCCCCGGAGGAGGCTGTCCGCTCGGCAGTGGCGGCGGTGCGGCGAGCCGAGGCGCGGGCGGCGGAGTTCTTCCCCGCTCCCCTTCCGCCGCCCTGCGACGTGACGCCCATGCCCGACGTCGTGGCCCTGGCCGGCGCGGCGCCGCACTACACCCCGCCCCGGCTCGACGGCGGGCGGCCAGGCACGTTCTGGTTCAACACGCTGCGGCCCACCGCGGGCACCGGCTGGGACATCGACGTGGTGGCCTTCCACGAGGCGGTGCCGGGCCACCACCTCCAGCTGTCCCGCTTGCAGCTGCTCACCGGCCTGCCCGCGCTACAGCGGCAGCGGAGCCTGCCGGTGTTCTCTGAGGGCTGGGGCCTGTACGCCGAGCAGCTCGCCGAGGAAACCGGCCTGTACACCGACGAGCGCGGCCTGCTCGGCGCGGTCAGCACGGCCCTGATGCGGGCCGTGCGGCTCGTCGTCGACACCGGGCTGCACGCGTTCGGCTGGAGCCGCGAGCGGGCCGTGCGGTACGCGGTCGACCACGTCCCCCTGCCGCAGGAGTTCATGGCCAACGAGATCGACCGGTACATCGTCATGCCTGGTCAGGCGCTGTGCTACCTCACCGGCAAGCTGGAGATCGAGCGACTGCGTGACGAGGCAAGGCAGCGGCTCGGCCCGGCGTTCTCGCTGCCCGGCTTCCACGCCGCCGTCCTCGACCACGGCTCGCTCCCGATGCCGACCCTGGCGCGCAGCATCGCGACCTGGCTGGACAGCCAGGCTCCGCGCTAAACGCCTGGACAGATCTGGTAGCCGCCCGGCCTTGTTAGCCGCCCCGGCCCTGGTTAGCCGCCCCGGCCCTGGGTAGGTGG
>JAWWPV010001194.1:0-3444 GCA_033854775.1 Trebonia sp. | reverse complement strand
GTATCGCGCCGCCGCCCGATCATGGTCTCCTGCTCGAAGACGTCAACCCGGTCCCAGAACTCGACGAACATCCGGATCAGCCGCACGACGAGGTACGAGCCGTTGGCCGTCCAGGACGGCTCGCCCGCGGCGCCGGGCGGTACCCAGACCAGCGAGTCCATTTGCTGCGGCGAGGTAACCGCCGGGTTCGCGATCCCGTCCATGAAACCGAGCAGGTTCCGCGGCACCGTACCGGTGGGCCGCGCGGGCGAGGAGAACCCGTCGATCCGCCAGTTGGCCTGCATGCCGCCGCGGGTGTTCTTGGCGATGTCGCGCAGCGCGTGCAGCACCGTGTCCGTCGACCCCGCACGGAGCTGGAGGATCAGGTCACCGCCGCACTGCGCCGGGTCAAGGTTGTCGTTGGGGAACGACCGCATCGCGGTCAGGTGCGCGGGCCGTGACGACGCGAGCCCGAACCGGTCGTCGAACAGCGTCGCGCCAACGCCGAACGTCACCGTGAGCCCGTCGGGCACGACCGTGGGCCCGAGGACGCCGGAGTCCGACGGCGGCCCGCCGATGCCGACGGGCGGCGGCGTGCCGCCCGCGGTGAGGAACCTGGCGCGGTCGGTCACCGTCTGGAACAGCTCGGTCAGCGAGGCCCGGTCGGCCGCCGTCACGTCGAACGACACGACCGCGGTGGCCGGCGATGGCGAGGGCAGGATGCCCGCCTGGTACTTCCCGTGGAACGGCACCGCGGGCAGCCGCCCCGTCACCGCGGCCTCGTTGGCGGCGGCGCCCTGCTCGACCGGGGTGTTACGGGAGAAATACCCGGCGGCCGCGCCCGCTGCCCCGCCGGCGACCACGCCGCCCGCCACGCCGCCTGCCATGCCACGCAGGAACGACCGCCGTCCGGGCCGGGGGCCTCCGGGCGCCGCCGGCGCGGCAGCCGGGGAAGGCAGTGCTTCCCCCGAAGGCAGTGCTTCCCCCGAGGACAGTGCTTCCCCCGAGGAAGGTGCTTCCCCCGAGGACAGTGCTTCCCCCGAGGCGGAGGGTTCGGTGGGTTCAGAAGTCATGGGCGGTATTCCTCGGCTCGGTGATCGACGCGATCGGTGCGAGTGACTGGAGCACCGCACCGCACGCCGCGTTGATCGCCTGCCTCGTGGAAGTCGGGAGCGCTGAGACGGGAACCCACCTCCCGTTCGGAAGATGCTGTTTTTCCAGCAGCGACTGAAGGCGAGAGAGCCCGGAGTAAACGGCGGGCAGCCCGGGATAGCGCGGCACGAGCAGCGGGCGCAGCAGCCCGAGCAGCTCTCGGGTTCCCGCGATGTTGGCGAGCGTGGTCGCGAGCGTGGTGCCGCTCCCGTAGTCGTCGTGCCCGGTGAGCTGGAATTCCAGGGCGTTCTCCAGGATCTCGTGGGTGCGCAGGCCCACGTCGGAGAGCGGTATCTCCTGCGTCGGCCACCAGGCGAGCAGCGCGTTCACGTCCTTGTCGAGCGTGGCGGCGACCGGGGTCAAGACCGCGGCGGACTGCCCGTGCCACAGCCCGTACTCCAGGCGGTAGAAGCCGGTCCACTTCGGGCTTGAGGTCCCGACGGCGTCCGCCCGCCCGTCGATCTCGTCGTCGTAGGCGCCGAACGTCCCGTAGGCCGCGCCCAGCGTCTGGTATTGCTGGTGGGCGGTGAGCCAGTCTCGCTGCGCCGTCGCCAGGTCGCCCTCGCGCACGTCGGCGGCGAGCGTCGCGGTCTCGCGGGCGAGCACCTTCAGCCCGGCCAGCGCGTAGGCCTGGTACTTCTTGGCGAGCGGTATGGTCTCGTTGTAGGTGACGGGGAGCATCGCCGGCGTCCCCTGCACGTGCCCGCCCACGGTGACCGGCGCGCCCTGCACCGGGCTGAAGTCGTTGAACAGGCAGAGGAACGCGTACCGGCCAGAACCGACGTCCAGGGTCATCGGGGTGGTCGTGCCGGGCCCGCTGTTCTCGATCTCGGCGTAGACCGCCCCGTTCGCGGGGTTGACCAGGTCGATCTCGCCGCCGCCGGTCGACTGGTTGTCGACCTCGAACGTGTGCCAGCCGGGACTTTGAACGGTCCACGCCCCGCCGCACTGGTTGCTGCTGACGGTGATCACGTTCGCCGGCTGCGCCGCACCGCCGCTACAGGCGGTGAGGCTGGCGGCGAGACCCGCCGTGAGCCCGGCGGTGACCACGGTGCAGGCGGCCGCGAGCAGGCGTCTGTGGCGCATAACCATCCGGCATTCCTCGGGGTAATCCGTGTTCCGCCGCGCGGGGAGCTTCGCCGGCCAGAAGCCAGCATAGGTTTGCCTAAGTCGCCAGCACCCCCGGAGAGGCGCCGCTGAACTAAACGTTCACCTGCCCATAACCCGGTATCAACCTAAACATAATTCTCCAGAACGGGTGCCCGATTCCCCTGGCCGCGCCACGGTGGCCCGCGACGGTCGGCGATAAGGTGCCACAGTGACTGTTGCCGCCCGGGGGGAAGAGCCCCCGTACCCCCCTAGAGATGCCTACCGGCCGCGCCGGACCTGCATGTCGGTGCCGGCGAGCAGCGAGCGCTTCCTCGCCAAGGCACGCGACCTGCCCGTCGATGAGGTGATGCTCGACCTGGAGGACTCGGTCGCGCCCGAGGCCAAGCCCGCGGCGCGGGAACTCGCGGTCGCCGCACTGCGCGCGGGAGGCTGGGACGGGAGGCTCGTCGCGGTGCGGGTCAACGGCGTCACGACCCCCTGGGCCTACCGGGACGTCATCGCGGTCACCGAAGGTGCCCCCGGCGCCGTCGACACGCTGATCCTGCCCAAGGTGAGCGACCCGGGCGCCGTCGTCTGGCTCGACGTGCTGCTCGGCCAGCTTGAGCGGGCCGTCGGCCTGGCACCCGGGCGGATCGGCATCGAGGCGCAGATCGAGGACGCGGCCGGCCTCGCCGCCGTCGAGGCGATCGCGGCCGCGTCGCCCCGGCTGGTCTCGCTGGTCTTCGGCCCCGCCGACTTCATGGCCTCGATCGGGATGCGCTCGCTCATGGTCGGCGGGCAGCCCGAGGGCTACGCGTTCGACGCGCACCACTACCCGCTGATGCGGATACTCGTCGCGGCCAAGTCCCGCGGCTTGCAGGCCATCGACGGCCCGTACGCGAAGATCGGTGACATCGAGGGGCTGCGCGCCGCCGCGACGAGCGCCGCCGCGCTCGGCTACGACGGCAAGTGGGTGCTGCACCCGGCCCAGGTCGAGGTCGTCAACGACGCGTTCACGCCGGCCGCCGACGACTACGCGCGGGCGGTGCGCATCCTGGACGCCTATGAGCGGGCCACGTCGGTGGACCGGCGCGGCGCGGTCATGCTCGACGGCGAGATGATCGACGAGGCATCCCGCAAGCTGGCACTGACCATCGTGGCTCGTTATCGCCCGGGGGGACGACCCCCCGTACCCCCCGATGCCGCCGTGGAGCGGGCCTGATC
>JAWWPV010001193.1:0-13867 GCA_033854775.1 Trebonia sp. | reverse complement strand
CGGAGCCCGGGCGGCCGACGCCAGCGAACGATGCGAGCTGTGCAGCGAGGTGCTCGACGGACGGCACGGGCATCTGGTGGATATCGAGAAGCGGTCAATCGCCTGTGCCTGCCGCGCGTGCTATCTGCTCTTCACGCACCAGGGCGCCGCTGGCGGGCGGTACCGGGCCGTGCCAGACCGTGTCTGCCGCGACCCGGACCGGCCGCTGACCGACGCGGACTGGAATGAGCTGCAGATCCCGGTCGCCATGGCGTTCTTCTTCGTCAATTCCACGCTCGGCCGGGTGGTAGCGGGCTACCCGAGCCCGGGCGGCGCGACCGAGTGCGAGCTCGACCTCGAGGCCTGGGACAGGCTCGCCGTCACGTACCCGCTGCTCGGGGCGATCGCGCCCGACGTCGAGGCCATCTTCGTCAACCGCACCCGGCACGGCAATGAGGCCTACCTGATCCCGATCGACGAGTGCTACTCGCTCGTCGGCCGGCTCCGGCTGCAATGGCAAGGGTTCGACGGCGGGGCGGAAGTCCGCGCCACGCTCGCGGCATTCCTGGCCGGCCTGCGCCAGCGCGCACGCGCGCTGGTGCCTGAGGCCCCACGGGTTCAAGAACCACACGGGGAGCACTGAGATGGCGGACCTGGTCTTCGGCTGCACAAGCGCAAGGGCCGAACGCTATACCGCGACTCCGACACTGTCGTTCGCGCTGACGATAACCGAGAGCTCTGGCGTGCCGGTGCACGCGATCGCGCTGCGCTGCCAGATCCGCATCGAGCCGCACCGCCGCAGGTACTCAGCGGCCGAGGCGCGGCGGCTGCATGACCTGTTCGGTGACACCTCACGCTGGGCCGATACCGTCAAGCCGATCCAGCTCGCCATCGTCACCACGATGGTGCCCGCGTTCAGCGCGCTGACCGAGATCGACCTTCAGCTGCCGTGCACCTACGACCTGGAAGTTGCCTCGGCCAGGTACCTGCAGGCCCTGGATGACGGCACCATCCCGCTGCTCTTGCTGTTCAGCGGCACGATCTTCGTGGCCGAGGGCAGCGGCTTCGCCGTAGAGCTTGTGCCATGGAGCGCCGAGGCGTCCTTCCGCATGCCGGTGAGCGTCTGGCAGGACCTGGTCAACCTGCACTTCCCCGGCAGCGCGTGGCTGCGGTGCAGCCGCGAGACCCTCGACGAGCTGTCCGCGTTCAAGTCACGGCGAGCCCTGCCTACGTGGGACGCTACCCTCGCGGCCCTGCTCGCCGAAGCCGGCGGGGCAGCCGACCCCCCGGCGATCATTCCGGGGGCGATAAACCCGTGAACCTCGACGCTGTCCGCCGTATCGCTGACGCTGTTCTTTACGAGGGGTACATCCTGTACCCCTACCGCGCCTCGGCCCAGAAGAACAGGAGCCGGTGGCAGTTCGGTGTCTTGATGCCGCCCGCATATACGGCGGTCGACCCGTCCGAGCGTGACTTCGCGCAGTCTGAGTGCGTCCTCGAACATGACGGACAGCCAGCCGTTGAGGTAGTCGTCCGTCTCCTCCAGGTACAGCGCCGGACAGTAGATCAGGCGCTGCGGGACGCCGTCGGCCCGTCCTGGGACGAGGCCGTGGAGAGTGAGGTCACAGTCGCCGTCGATGCCGCCGAGTTGCTGCGCGGCGGGCGCGTCGCGGACTTCACCGTAACCGGAGGCGAGGACCGTGAACCGGTCGCTGATGCCAGCGGCACGCCGGCCGGGCACGTGGTCCGCAGGCGGGAAAGGCTCACCGGGGCCGTGTCGGTGCTCGCAAGCCCGGTACCCGGCCCGTGGCATGCGGTGCGGCTGCAAGTGAGGGTGGAGAACCGGAGTGCTCCGGACCCTGTGCCGCTGCAGAGGGATGAGGCGCTCCCGTCGGCGCTGGTGGCCGCGCACATGATCATCAGCGTGCAAGGCGGGCAGTTCATCTCCATGACCGATCCGCCGGAGTGGGCCAGGCCGGCGGTGGAGGCGTGCCTGAACACCGGATGCTGGCCGGTCCTGGCCGACCCGGACGGCGGACGGCAGGTCATGCTGTCCACTCCGATCATCCTGTACGACTACCCTGAGCTGGCGCCGGAGAGTCCCGGCGACCTTTATGACGGTACCGAGATCGACGAGATACTCAGCCTCCGCACGCTCGCACTTTCCGACGCGGAGAAACTAGAGGCCAGGGCCACCGATCCGCGGGCGGCGGCGCTGATCGACCGGGTCGAATCGCTGGACGCGCAGGATTTCCAGCGCATGCACGGCACCATCCGCTCGCCGCGCGGCACCGTCGGCCCCAAGTCCGGTGACATCCGCTCCCCTGAGCGGCCGGCCACCCCCGACCCCACCGCCCCATGGTGGGATCCCGGCGCGGATGCCTCCGTGTCGCCCGACACCGACGCCGTCACCATCGGCGGCCACCGGATCGCGCGGGGCAGCCGGGTCACGCTCCGGCCGGGCGTCCGGCGCAGCGACGCACAGGACATGTTCCTGGCCGGCCGGGCGGCAATCGTCGAGGCGGTGCTGCTCGACGTGGATGACAACCCCTACCTCGCGGTGTCACTCGCCGGGGACCCTGACTACGACCTGCGCGCCGCGCATGGCCGCTTCCTCTACTTCGCGCCGGACGAGGTTGAGCCGGACGAGGTTGAGCCGGACGAGGCGGCGCCATGACCGGCACCGTGACCGGGCGAACCCTGGTGGCCGGCGTAGGCAACGTATTCCTGCGCGACGACGCCTTCGGCGTCGAGGTGGTCAGGCTGCTGGCGGAGCAGCCAAGCCCGCCGGGCGTGGAGATCCGTGACTTCGGCATCAGGGGCGTCCACCTTGCTTATGACCTGCTCAACGGCTGTGATCTGTTCGTGCTGGTCGACGCCGCGGTACGCGGAAACGAACCGGGAACGGTCACCGTGCTCGAGGTCGATCCGCCGGGCCCCAGCCCGGGTACGGTACCGCTCATCGATGCGCACGGCCTGACGCCAGATGACATCTTCTCGTTGCTCGCCTCGCTGGGCGGCCGGCCGGGGCGGAGCCTCGTGGTGGCGTGCGAGCCGGCCGACGTAAGCGCGGGAATGGGCCTGTCCGAGCCGGTGCAGGCGGCGTTGCCGCACGCGGTGCGCGCGGTCGAGGACATCCTCGCCCGCACGGCCGCACAGCCAGCAAGCGAACAGTTATCGCAGTCCAGGGGGAGGTGCATGAGATGGTGACCAGGCTGATCACGGCGGTCGTGGTAGCGGCCGTGCTCGTGGTGGTGATTGATTCACTACCAGACATCAAGCGGTACCTGGAAATCAGGGACATGTAACAGGGCACTGCCAGGGAAAGCGAAAGGATGTACAGGACGTGCACGAATACGGCTTGTGCGAGGGCGTGCTGGCGGCGGTGCGCCAGCGTGCCTCCGGCCGCCAGGTTGCCGGGATCCGGGTTCGGTTCGGTGTCCGGCACGCCGTGGACGAGGAGTCCATGGCGCAGGCATTCCACGTCGTCGCCGCGGGTACGGAGGCCGCCGACGCTCATGTCGATCTCGTCACGGTTCCCGCCAGGCTTGCCTGTCGTGACTGCGGGTTCGATGCCGGGACCACTGACCTGCTGGCCGTGTGCCCGGGCTGCTCCGGCGACAACATTGAGATCACCGGCGGGGAGGAGATGATCCTCGAATCGATCAGTTACGTGCCGGTGCCAGCTCAACCGTGACGGGACGCCGGTGCCTCAGCTGATCCGGACGGCGGTCCGGGTTGAGGGGATCGTCCAGGGAGTCGGCTTCCGCCCGTTCGTGTACTCGCTGGCAACGGGCCTGGGCCTCAGCGGGCTCGTGGGCAACGATGTCGACGGGGTGTTCGCCGAAGTCGAGGGGACGCCGGCCGCCGTCCGGGAGTTCCTCCTCATCCTGGAGCGGGACGCGCCCCCGCTGGCCAGGATCGAGCGGGTCATGGCGACTCCCTTGACGCCAAGCGGATCGACGTCCGCAACTCCCGCGGTCTTCGCCATCGCCGCCAGCGAGTCTGCCGGGCCGCGCAGGACCCTGGTGTCGGCGGACACGGCGACGTGCGCGGACTGCCTGCGAGAGCTGGCCGATCCGGCTGACCGGCGGTTCGGGTACCCCTTTATCAACTGCACTAACTGCGGGCCCAGGTTCACCATCGTTCGTGACGTCCCCTACGACAGGCCGCTGACGACGATGGCGGGCTTCGCGATGTGCGAGCAGTGCGCGGCGGAATACCATGACCCGGCCAACCGCCGTTTTCACGCGCAGCCGACCTGCTGCCCGGCCTGCGGGCCAAGGCTGACGCTGCTCGATCCGGCAGGAGGCGAGCTGCCCGGTGAGCCGCTTGCGCGTGCCGCCGAACTGCTCCGGCAGGGCCGGGTGCTCGCCGTAAAAGGGCTGGGCGGGTATCACCTGGCGGTGGATGCCGCCAATGAGGAGGCGGCCGCGGCGCTGCGGGCCCGCAAGCGCCGCGAGGACAGGCCATTCGCGGTTCTGGTCGGGGACCTGGCAGCGGCACGGCGGCTGTGCGAGGTCGATACCGCCGCCGCCGACCTGCTGACCAGCCCGGGCCGGCCCATCGTTCTGCTGCCGCGGCTGCACGGTACTGGCACTAGCGAGGCGGGCACCGGCAGGGCGGCGATCGCCGCCGCGACGGCACCGGGAAACCGCCAGCTCGGGATCATGCTGCCCTATACGCCGCTCCACCACCTGCTGATCAGGGCGGCCGCCTGCCCGCTGGTGCTGACCAGCGGGAACTCCTCCGGCGAGCCGATCGTCTACCGTGACGCCGAGGCGCTGGCCAGGCTGGGCGACATCGCGGACGCGTTTGTCCGCCACGACCGGCCGATCCACATCAGGACCGACGATTCAGTGGCCCGGGCATTCCGCGGCAGGCCGATGCTGATCAGGCGGTCCCGCGGCTACGTCCCGGAGCCTATCGTGGTGCGCGGCGGCTTCCCCCGCCCCGTGCTTGCCTGCGGAGCCGAGCTGAAGAACACGTTCTGCCTGGCCAAGGGGCGCCACGCCTTCGTCTCGCACCACATCGGGGACCTGGAGAACGCCGAGACCCTGCGCTCCTTCACTGAGGGCATCGAGCATTTCCGGCGGCTGTTCGACGTTGCCCCCGTGGTCGTCGCCCATGACTTGCATCCCGAGTACCTGTCCACCAAGTACGCGTTCGAGCTGGACGAGGTCGACCTTCAGGGCGTGCAGCACCACCACGCGCATATCGTCTCCTGCCTGGCCGATAACGGCGCGAGCGGCCCGGTGATCGGCGTTGCCTTCGACGGGACGGGCTTCGGCACCGACGGCACGATCTGGGGCGGGGAGTTCCTCGTCGCGGACCTGGCCGGCTTTCAGCGCGGCGGTCATCTCGCGACGGTGCCGATGCCCGGCGGCGCGGCCGCCATCAGGCAGCCATGGCGGATGGCGGCGGCCTACCTCGACGCGGCCTTCTCCGGGGCGCCGCCGGAAGGCCTCGGCGTCATCCGGCGCAACCAGGCGCGCTGGCCGGCCGTCGTCGCGCTGGCCCGGCGGGGCGTCAACTCACCGCTCACCTCCAGCGCGGGACGCTTGTTCGACGCGGTGGCGGCGCTGCTCGGGGTCAGGGACGCGATCAGCTATGAGGGCCAGGCCGCCGTGGAGCTCGAGCAGGTGGCCGACCCAGCCGAGACGAGCTTTTACCGGGCCGGGATCAGGAACCACTATCCGTTCGGGATCCTCGGTATTGATCTTGTCCGCGCGGCCGTTGATGACCTCGCGGCCGGGATTCCGCGTGAAACCATCTCAGCCCGCTTCCACAACGGCGTGGCCGCGCTGATCGAGGCAGGCTGCGTGCTGCTGCGCGAGCGGCATGGCCTGGGCACGGTGGCGCTGTCTGGCGGGGTGTTCCAGAACCTGCTGCTGCTGCGCGAGACGGTCCGCCGGCTGGAGGCGCGCGGGTTCAGGGTCCTGGTGCACTCCCGTATCCCGTGCAACGACGGCGGGATCAGCCTTGGCCAGGCGGTCGTCGCGGCGGCGCGGGACCGCCCGGCGGCAAGCTGACTCCGGCCTGCTCAGCAGATCCGCGGCAGCGGATCACCAACCAGCAGGTCCACGATCCGGGTGCCGCCGAAGGCGGTCTTCAGCTGGACGATCCCCGCATGCTCGGCCGTCACGTGGCCAATGACCGCCGCCTGCGCGCCGAGCGCATGCGCGCGCAGCGTGGCGAGCGCCCGATCTGCCTCATCGCCTGGCACGACGGCGACCAGGCGACCCTCGCACGCCACGTACATGGGATCGATCCCGAGCAGCTCGGACGCACCCCGGACTTCGGCGCGCACCGGGATGTCATCCTCACGGACCTCCGCGCCGACATTGGCGGCCTTGGCGATCTCGTTGAGTATCGTCGCCACGCCGCCCCTGGTCGCGTCGCGCAGCGCCCGGACCCCGGGAACCGCGTCAAGCAAGCTGGCCACCAGCCCGTTCAGCGGCGCCGTGTCGGACTGGACATCGGCCTCGATGTCCAGCTCACCGCGGGCCAGCATGATCGTGATGCCGTGATCGCCGATCGGCCCGGACACGATGATGGCGTCGCCCGGCCGCGCCCCGGCCACGCCGAGGGTCACGTCCCGGTCGATGACGCCGACTCCCGCGGTGTTGATGTAGCAGCCGTCGGCCTTGCCCCTCTCCACCACCTTCGTGTCACCGGTGACAACGTGCACGCCGGCCGCGGCCGCCGCGGCCCGCATGGACTCGACGACGCGGCTCAGGTCGGCGACGGGAAAGCCCTCTTCGAGGATGAACCCGGCCGACAGGTACAGCGGTGTGGCGCCGGACACGGACAGGTCGTTGACCGTGCCGTTGACGGCCAGGTCGCCGATGTCACCACCAGGGAAGAAAAGCGGGGAAACCACGTAGGAATCCGTGGTGAGCGCCACCCGGGATCCGCCGATTCGCAACTGCGCGGAGTCCTCGAGAGGCTCGAGGAACGGGTTGCGGAACGCGTCGAGAAAGACCGCCTCGATCAGGGTCTGGGTCGCCTTGCCACCAGATCCGTGCGACATGGTGATGCGATCTTCCCTGACCTTCGGACGACGACGCCGGGCGCGGTCGATGCGGTCAAGCACCTGCTGCTCACGGTCCTCGTGTGAGTGCCCGTGCTGGCGGCCTGCCGCCTCGGCCTCGAGCCGTTCGGTCTCGGCATGCTCGCGCAGCGCCTCATCGACCCAGCCTGCGCCGCCCTGGTCCACCCTGCCGGAGGTCATGACCTGCCCACCTGAATCTGAAGAACCTCGGGGACCCGCTGACGGTTCATCCGGCCGTAGTTGTAGTAGGCCGCGCAGGCGCCCTCCGGGGAGACCATGCAGGTGCCGATCGGCGTTTCCGGCGTACACGCGGTGCCGAACACCTTGCATTCCCACGGCTTGAGCACGCCCTTGAGCACCTCGCCGCACTGGCAGGCCTTGGGATCGGCTACCCGCACGCCCGGCACCTCGAACAGCAGCTCGGCATCGAAGGCGGCGTACTTCTCCCGCATGCGAAGCGCCGAGTGCGCGATGGAGCCGAGACCCCGCCATTCGAAGTAAGGCCGCAGTTCCATCGTCTCCCCGATGGCCTTGAGCGCCACGAGGTTGCCATCCCACGGCACGACGCGGGAGTACTGGTTCTCCACTTCCGACCGGCCTTGTGACAACTGCAGCATGAGCATGTAGATGGACTGCAGGATGTCCAGCGGCTCGAATCCGGCCACCACGACCGGCTTGCCGTAGTCCCGCGCGATGAACTCATACGGGCGGCAGCCGATCACCGTGGACACGTGTCCCGGCCCGATGAAGCCGTCGAGCCTCAGGTCGGGCGAGTCCAGGATCGCCTTGATCGCCGGGATGATGGTGACGTGGTTGCAGAACACCGAGAAGTTCTGCAGCCCCTGGGCGGCGGCGCGCAGCACGGTCATCGCGGTGGACGGCGCGGTCGTTTCGAAGCCGATCGCCATGAACACGACCCGTTTGTCCGGGTTCTGCCGGGCGATCTTCAGCGAGTCGAGCGGGGAATACACCATGCGGATGTCGGTGCCCCGTGCCTTGGCGTCGAAGAACGATCCCTTGCTGCCCGGTACCCGCATCATGTCGCCGAACGAGGTCATGATCACGTCTGGCCGTGAAGCGAGATGCATGGCGTCGTCCACGCGCCCCATCGGGATCACGCATACCGGGCACCCAGGGCCGTGCACGAGCATGACGGACTCCGGGAGGTAATCCTCCAGGCCGTGCTTGTAGATCGTGTGGGTATGCCCGCCGCACACCTCCATGAATTTGTACTGGCGTCCGGGCTCGCAAAGCGCCGCGATCTTCGCGGCGAGCGCGCGGGCCTTCTCTGCGTCACGGAATTCGTCCACGAACCGCATTGTCGGCACGCTCCTAGTCGATTAGTGATTCCCGCAGCGCCGCGATCTCGTCCTCATAGGCTTGCCCGATGCCCTCGAGGAACTGCATCGCCGCCGCCGCCTCGTTTTCGTCGATCTTCGACAAGGCGAAGCCGACGTGAATCAGCACCCACTCACCCGGCACGGGCGGATCGTCGCTGAGCAGGCCGATGTTGATCAGCCGCCGGACGCCGCTGACGTCCACCTTGGCCAGGTCGGGTTGGTCAGCGAGGAGCTCGATTACCTCACCCGGTATTCCGAGGCACATGTGGCACCACTTCCTCCTCCTCAAGGTTGACGAGTGCGGCGAGGCTGAGCTCCCACAGCACCTGGTAGGTCGTGGTCTGCGCCTCCTGTATCCGGTGGATCGAGGAGGAGGGCGCCACGAACAGGTAGTCGATGCTGTCCAGCTCGGCCATCTTCCCGCCGTCATAGCCCGCCAGCCCGATAGTGAGCATCCCGCGCCGGCTCGCCTCGTCGAAGGCGCACAGCAGGTTGGCCGAGTTACCGCTGGTCGACAGCCCGACCGCGATGTCGTCCCGGGCGCCGAACGCCGCGAGCTGCCTGGCGAACACGACCTCCACCCCGATGTCGTTGCAGAGCGCGGTCACCACTGACGTGTCGTTGGCCAGACCGAACGCGGGCAGCGGGCGCGCGTCGCCGCCCGGGTCCATGAGCAAGGTGGCGAGCTGCTGGGCGTCGGTGGCGCTGCCGCCGTTACCGAAGGCGAACAGCCGTCCGCCCGCGGCGAACCTGGCGGCGACAGCGTACGCGCAGCTGGCCAGCCTGGCCCCGTCCTGCGCGGCGATGACGCGGCGCAGCTCGATGATCTCGGCGGTCTTGGCGACAGTCGAGGCCCGTACCTGTTCCAGCACGGCCGTCAGGTCTGTCGTGCCCGAGTACAGGAACGGGTAGAGCGATTCCATCGCCCCGGTACCGGTCTCGTTTCTCTCTTGCATGACCAGGTCATGTCCCTAGAACGGCGATGGCTTCGCTGGCATGTACCAGGATCGTGTCGCCGACCCTGGCAGCGACCAGGGCGACGCTGACCGTCTCCTCGCCCGCGCCGGCCTCGACCACGGCCAGGTCGTCCGCCAGCAGCCGCAGCACCCTGACCTCCACGGCCGTATCCGAGCAGGTGATGCAGGTATCACCGTGGCATTCGCCCGCCGCGGCGCCGGACGCGTCCGGTGCCTGGCCGGGCTGCCGCTGGCCAGGTGACCGCTGGCCGGGTGACTGCTGGCCGGTCACGCGAGCACCTTAGGCTGGTCGAAGAACACGTGCACCAGCTCCCACAGCACGTGGTAGGTGGTCACGTGCAGCTCCTTTACTATCCGGGGATCGTAAGAGGCCGCCACTAGCAGGTGATCCACTGCCACGTCGGCCGCGATCCGGCCGCCGTCCCCGCCGACCAGGGCGATCGTCAGCATGCCCAGTTCACCGGCCGCCTCGAGCCCGGCAAGCACGCTGGCGCTATTGCCGTCAGCGGAAATTCCGAGGGCGATGTCGGCGGGGCGGGCGAGGAAACGGATCTGGTGAGCGAAAATCTCGGCCACGCCCTTCCGCTCGGCTATCCCGGTGACCGTGGCCACGTCGGTCGTCAGCGAGATAGCCGGCAGTGCGCGCTTGCCCATGATCACGGGATGCACGAACTCAACCGCGACGTGCTGCGCGTCAGCGCTCGGACCGCCGGTGCCGAATACCACGAGCTTGCCGCCCCGGTGGAAGCGGACGGCCATGGCATGGCATGCCTCGGCGACCGCGCTCGCCTGCGCGGCCAGATCCCGCGTGGGCTCGGCTCGCAGCTCGAACAGGCGGCTGGCTTCGGCGCCGTCCGGGGCAGTCCTCCCCGCCCCGCTCACTGGCGTCTCCTTCGATGCCATAACAGCACGGTAGGACACTTGTGGGGGGCCGTCTAGTGCCTGCCCGGACACTTATGGGAAACCTGGAAAGTCAAGACCGTCATGGGCCCGTCTGGGAGGTAAGTGGGCATTCGCCGCTGTCTGCGTGCGGGATGTGATACCCCGCCGCCGTGACCGCGGGTCATCGCGGGAAAACACCCCGCGGACCACCGCATCATCGTCACAAAATAGAACAAATCACCGGTCATGCTCCGGCCGTTGAATTACTGCGGGTCAAAAGTGGCGATATCCGCCCCCGGTGACCCTCGATCATGAAAACAGCCGGCCCGCAGCACCGGCAAACCGGGGCATAACCGGCGAACCTCCCGGCCCCCGGGGCCAGGCGCCCAGATGACCCGCGATCACAGCGGTCAACGGCACGCCAGGACCCGCCCGAACCAAAGCCAAAGCGCGAAACCGACCACCCGCGGGACCACGGCACGCCCGGAACGCGCAACCTAAAACCGACGCGCCCCATCCCGAACGGTTCCGTGCTCCGCCCGTGGGCCTACAGCTTCGCGGAGGCGGGCTTGACCGAGCCGGCTGCCCCCGGCCATCCGGGGCGCCGGGGGCGGTGATGGATAATCTGGCGGGTGAGCGGAGAAGGAGACGGGCCGGGCCACGCGGTGCGGCTGGCGGCGCTGAAGTCGGGGTGGTCGCACCGGCATCGTGACGTGTCCGGCGGCTGGCTGCGGCCGACGGTGTTCGGGGCGGTGGACGGGCTGGTGACCAACGCCTCGCTGATCGCCGGGCTCGGCGGCGGCGGCGCGGCGGCGCACACCGTGGTGCTGACCGGCGTCGCGTCGCTGGTGGCCGGGGCGTTCTCGATGGGCACCGGGGAGTACATCTCGGTGACCAACCAGAACGAGCTGGTCGGCGCGGAGGTCGCCGTCGAGCAGCGGATGCACGCCCGGTTCCCGGCCGCCGAGGAGGCCGAGCTCGCCGGGGTCTTCCGCGGCTACGGCGCCGACCAGGACACCGCCGCCGCGATGGCCGCCGCGGTATCGGCGGACCCTGATACCGCGCTGCGCGTGCACGCCCGCGAGGAACTCGGCGTCGACCCGTCCGAGCTGCCGTCGCCGCTGCTGGCGGGCGCCTCGTCGCTGGCCGCGTTCTCCTCCGGGGCGCTGATCCCGCTGCTCCCCTACCTGGCCGGCCTGCACTCGCTGGTCGCCGCCCTCGGCATCACGGCAGTCGCGCTGCTGGCCGGCGGCATGACCGTCGGCCGCCTGACCGGCCGCCCGCTGCTGCGCTCGGGCCTGCGCCAGCTCGCCCTCGGCGGGGTCGCGGTCGCCGTGACGTTCGGCGTGGGCAGCCTCATCGGCAGCCAAGTCCACTGACCCGCAGCCGGCCGACGGCGGCTGGAGGTGTCAGGCCTGGTAGCCGAGGATGGCCATCATGCCTGATTCCGGCGCGTGGTAGAGGTTGTGGCAGTGGGCCATCCACTGCCCGGGGTTGGCGGCGTCGAAGTCGCAGGCGGCCTGCTGGCCGGGGAGCACGATCACGGTGTCCTTGCGCGGGCCGGAGGCGCCGACCTGGAAGGTGTGGCCGTGGATGTGCATCGGGTGGTACATCGCGGTGGTGTTGGCGAAGATGACCCGGACCCGCTGGCCCTGGTGGACCGGGAACCGCAGTGCCCCGGGGCGGGCCATGTCGAAGGACTTGCCGTTGATGCCCCAGTCGTAGCGGGCCATGCCGCCGGTCAGTTCCAGCCGGTGCGTCACACCGGGCTGCCGGGCAGGCAGCGCCGCGGAATCCGCGGCGCGGAGCGCGCCGTATCCGGCAAGGACCCTGGTCAGCTCGGCCGGGCGGACGGTGGCAGGGGGCGGGGAGCCAGAGCCGGTGCGGACCAGTGCGAAGGCGGTGGAGTTCTTGCCCTCGGCCAGGGCGGTCAGCGGGAAGACCCCGTCGGCGAGGGTGACCCGGACGTCGTAGCGCTCGCCCATGCCGATCAGCAGGGCTCCCGTCTGCACGGGTTTGACCGGGCAGCCGTCGGTGTGGGTGACGGTCATGGCGTGGCCGCCGAGGGCGACCCGGAACGCGGTGTCGGCGCCGGCGTTGATGAACCGGATCCTCGCCCGCTGCCCGGGCCGGGCGGTGAAGGTGCGGGGCGCGGTGGGCACGCGGCCGTTGATCAGGTAGTAGGGGTAGCGGACGTCGCCGGCGTCGCCGCCGAGCAGCGGGCTCATGCCGGTCATCCCGCTCATGCCACCGCGGAGGGCAGCCAGGACGTGGTCCGGGGTGTAGCCGGTGCCGTCGATCCAGTCATCGAGGATCACGGTCCAGTCGTGGTCGTAGGCGGCGGGCTCGGCGGGGTCCTCGACGATCAGTGGCCCGTACAGGCCCCGGTCGAGCTGGGTCCCGGCGTGCGGGTGGTACCAGTAGGTGCCGGGGTTCTCGGCGGTGAACCGGTAGGTGAAGTCCTGGCCCGGTGCTACCAGGGCCTGGGTGAGGCCGGGAACGCCGTCCATGTTGTCGCGGATGGCGATGCCGTGCCAGTGCACGGTGGTTGCCTGCGGGAGCCGGGCGGCCAGGACGGCGCTGACCTGGTCGCCCTTGCGGACGCGGATCTCCGGCCCCGGGACCTGCCCGTTGTAGCTCCAGGTGTGCACGATCACGCCGCCGAGGTCGGCCGGCCCGGCGCCCGCTTCCAGGGTGGCCGGAACGATGCGGCCGGTCTTGCGGCGGGCCGCCTCGGCGGCGGCAACCAGCGGGCTGCCCGGCCCGATCAGCGCGCTGGCTGCCGCCCCGTCAGGAGCGGCGGCGGAACCGGTGGCGCAGCCGGTGACGCCGGCTCCGGTGCCGAGCACGGTGCCGGCCAGCCCGGCACGCAGGAAAGAACGACGGTCCATGCTGTTCAAGTGGCCGGCCGGGTGACGCACGGAAACTTACGGTACCCGGAAGAGTACCCGGGGTGACGGCGCCACGCCCGGCGCGATACTCCGCGCACTGTCCATCAGCGGGTGACGGCCTTGCGCCAGGCGCTGGCGCGCAGCAGCCGCAAGCCGTTGAGGCCGACGATGACGGTGGAGCCCTCATGGCCCAGCACGCCGAGCGGCAGCGGCAGGTGGCCGGCCAGGTCCCACGTGGCCAGGGCGGTGATGATGACCGCGGCGATGGCCAGGTTGGCGGTGACCACGCGGCGGGCGCGGCGGGACAGCGTGATGACCGCGGGGACCGTGGCCAGGTCGTCGCGCATGATCACGGCGTCGGCGGTGTCCAGGGCGAGATCGGACCCGGCCCGGCCCATCGCCACCCCGGTGGCGGCGGCGGCGAGTGCGGGGGCGTCGTTGATGCCGTCGCCGACCAGCAGGACCCGCGCTCCGCGGGCCTGGATGTCGTGGACGGCGCTGACCTTGTCCTGCGGCAGCAGGCCCGCGCGGACGTCGCTGATGCCGACCTGGCTGGCCAGGCGCGTGGCGGCGCGCTGGTTGTCCCCGGTCAGCAGGACCGGGGCGGTGCCGGTCACCTCGGTGATCCGGGCGACGGCGGACGCGGCGGCCGGGCGGGTGCGGTCCGCGATGGCCAGCAGCGCGGTAATGGTCCCGTCCACCCGTACCACCGCAGCAGTCTGCCCGGAGTCCTCAAGCTCCGCG
>JAWWPV010001192.1:0-17192 GCA_033854775.1 Trebonia sp. | reverse complement strand
CCACTCGCCGTCGCCGTAGCCGTGGAACCGCAGGTGCAGCTCCACGAGCTTGGACACGTCGGCGATGACCTCCTTGGGGAACCGGAGCTCGGTCAGCCGCTTGCGCGCCAGCTTCGCCCCGACGACCTCGTGGTGGTGGAAGGCCACCTTGCCGCCGGGCAGCAGCGACCGGGTGCGCGGCTTGCCGATGTCGTGCAGGATCGCGGCGAGCCGCAGCACCAGGTCCGGGCCGAGGCCGTACCTAGGCTCCAGGTCGATCGCCTGGCGCAGCACGATCAGCGAGTGCGTGTAGACGTCCTTGTGCCGGTGGTGCTCGTCAACTTCCATCCGCAGCTCGGGCAGCTCGGGCAGCACGACCTCGGCCACGCCGGTGCGCACGAGCAGGTCGAGCCCTGCCTCGGGCGTCGCGGTCAGCATCAGCTTGGAGAGCTCGTCGGTGATCCGCTCCGCCGAGACGATCGACAGCCGCGTTGCCATGGCGCGCATCGCCGACTGCACGTCGTCCGCCACCGTGAACCCGAGCCTGGCGGCGAACCGCGCCGCCCGCAGGACGCGCAGCGGGTCATCGGAGAAGGAGTCCTCCGGCCGCCCCGGCGTCCTTATTACCTGCTCCCGCAGCGCCTCAAGCCCGCCGAACGGGTCGACGAGCTCAAACGAGGGCAGCCGCGCCGCCATCGCGTTGATCGTGAAGTCCCGCCGCTCCAGGTCCGCGACGAGCGATGTCCCGTACTTCACCGCTGGCTTACGCGACGACCGGTCGTACGCCTCGCTCCGGTAGGTCGTGATCTCGAAGATCTCGTCGCGCTTGCGCAGGCCGATCGTGCCGAACTCGATCCCGACCGTCCACGTCTTGTCGGCCCATCCGCGCGTGATCCCAAGGACCCGCTCGGGCACCGCGTCGGTGGTCAGGTCAAGGTCCCCTGGGCGCCCGCCGAGGAACACGTCGCGAACCGGCCCGCCGACGAGCGCGAGGTCGTGCCCCGCGTTGGTGAAAAGCTCGCCGAGCTCGGCCACGGTGGGCGAGGTGTTGGCGCGCAGCAGGACTGCGGCGGCCTTACTCTGGTCGGCGCTCAAGGTAGCCTTCTGGGCGACGGAGGTGGATTCTGACACGGGCATTCAGGGTATCTACCCCAACCCTTTGTAGCGAACGGCCATAACATGCAAACCGTGCGCTCCGTCCTTCGTGCCCTGGGTGCGTTGATCGCTGCCCTGCTCGCGGCCCTCGTTCCGCTGCTCGGGGGGGCCCAGGGGGCGCAGGCAGCTTCCTTGGCAGTTCAACAGCGCGCGCTCACCATCGCGATCACCGCGATGACGCCCACGACCGCTGGCCCGAACTCCACGGTCACGGTGCGCGGGACGCTCGCCAACCATACCGGGTCGGCGGTCGGCGGCATCACGGTGCAGGCCACGACGAGCACCGCGGAGTTCCAGTACCCCGAGCAGATGACGTTGTTCAGTAACGGCACGGCGACAGGCACCGTTGCCCTCCCGCAACAGCTACAGCAGGCGGGGACGCCGTACCCGGTGCCCGCCACGGTCCCCAATGGCGCGACCGTGCCCTGGAGCGTGTCGTTCCCGGCCGGGGACTTCTACGCCCAGTTCGGTGTCTTCCCCCTCCAGGTGGCGGCCGGGGGCGCGGACACCGCGGGCACCGCGTACACGGCGACCGACCGCACGTTCCTGCCGTTCTGGCCCGGCGGCAGTACCGCTACCCAGCCCAAGGGGCTTCAGGCGGCCTGGGTGTGGCCGCTCGTCGACACGCCGCAGCAGGGCGCGTGCCCGCAGACGCTCAGGACATCCGAACTTGCCAGCTCCGTCGCTTCCGGCGGCCGCCTCTCCACCCTGCTCGACGCGGGCGCGGCCTGGGCCCAGAAAGACCAGCTGACCTGGGACATCGACCCGGCGCTGCTTTCCGACGTGTCCGTGATGACGCACCCCTACTTCACGCACGGCAACGACGTCTGCTCCGAACGCTTCGCCGAGAAGCCGAGCACGTCGGCGATAGGGTGGCTGTCGCAGCTGGGGACCTCCACCGCCGGCGAGCCGGCCTTCCTTTCCCCCTACGCCAACGTGGACGTGGCCGCGCTCAGCCATTCCGGTCTCGATGACAACATCCGGGCGGCCTACCAACTCGGTGAAACGGTGGCCGGCCAGATTCTGCCGAACACGTTCGGGACAACGGGCACTGGCACCGGTGACGGAGCGGTGCTTAAGGCAGCATGGCCGGCCGACGGCCGCGCCGATGCCGGAGTCCTGACCAGCCTCGCCAGCGACGGCGGCATCAGCACCGTGGTGCTGAGCAGCGATGAGCTGCAATCAACGTCGTTCGCGGAGAACGCGCTCGCCAGGACCGTCAATAGTGTCGGCAACAGCATGTCGGTGCTGTTCGCCAACTCGAGGATCACCAGCCTGCTCGGCACGGCGTCGACGGCGCGGACCCAGGCGAGCCAGTTCGCCCTGACCCAGGACTTCCTCGCGCAAACCGCGATGATCGCCGCCGAGTCGCCAGGCGCGTCGCGCTCACTCGTGATCGCACCGCCCGCGGGCTGGGACCCGACGCCCGCCGTGGCCAACACGCTGTTGTCGATCACGCACGGCACCGATGCGCCGTGGCTGCACTCGGCCGGGCTGTCTACGCTCGCCACGGCCGCGGCGAAGCTGCCGTCCACCACGCATATCCGGCCGAAGCAGGTGAGCGGCGCCGAGCTCAGCGACACCTACCTTGACCGGGTCGCCACGGTGCAGGGGAGCGTCTCCTTGTTCAAGGGCATCCTGTACCAGCCGCCCGCCCGCCAGCTCAACCAACTGGACGAGGCGGTCGCCACCCTCGAGTCGTCGGCCTGGCGCGGGAGCGGCTTGCCTGGCGGGTGGCTGGCGATGACCCAGCTGACGGGATACCTGAGGGACTCAGAGCGCAAGGTGGTGATGATCGCCAGCAAGAAGCTCCTGCTCGCCGGGCAGTCAGGCGAGACCCCCGTGTCCGTGCAGAACGGCCTTGGCCAGCCGATTCGGGTTCACGTGATGGCCACCACGCCAACCGGAAGCCAGCTTCGGGTGGACACCTCTGACGGGATTTTCACGGTGCAGCCGGGGGAGACGGGCACCGTCAAGATCTCGGTGCGCTCTCCAGCGATAGGAACCACCACAGTACAGCTACAGTTGGTGACACAGGACGGGTCGCCGCTGAGCTGGACCGCGCAGCCGCTGAGCGTCGAGGTGACGCGGTTCGGCCGGTTGGTGCTTATCATCATCGGTGGTGCGCTCGGTATCCTCGTGCTGACGTCGGCCTACCGGTTGCGCCGCAAGCGGCTCGCTGGCGCCAGGAACGGTGGCAGCGCCACCGAGACGGCTGAGGGTGGAGGCACCGGATGACAAGGCCGACCATGCCCCCCGGGCCGCCGTATCCCGATGACAATGAGCCGGAGGCGGGCCAGCCCCGGTTCACGCCGCGCCAGTCGGGTCCGCAGCCGCTGCCTTACGAGCCACCTACTTACCAGGGGCCGCCGCCCTACGATGAGCCGCCGCCTCCGCCTCCGCCCCCTCCCCCCGGCCCGCACCAGGCATCGGCTGGCTATGACCCGTACCCGCCACCGCCGCCAGCCCCCAGGGCGCCCGCCACCGGGCCGTCGTTTACGCCGCATCCGCCCGGCGGAGAAGGCCGGACGGGGCCGAAGCACGGGCGGACCAGGGACGGGCGGCCGCGCCCCACGTTCACGCCCCGCGAGGGGTACGTGCCGCCCGCGGACCGGGCGCGCCCCGCCCCGATGCCGACGGCGTTCCTGCCGCCGGTGCCCGCGGGCTACCCGCAGCCTTCCTTCCAGCCGTTCGACTACCCGGAGGCACCGCCGCAGCCTGCGCCGCGGTTCGTGCCGGGCGACAACCGCACCAGGATCCTCGAGCCGGACGCCGGCGCGGTGCCGGCCACCGGACCGCAGCGGACCGCCGAGGCCACCTCGCCCAACCTCGCCAGGTCGAGCAAGGTGATGGCGCTCGGCACGATCGCGTCCAGAGGCACCGGGTTCCTGCGCACGCTCGTGCTGGTGATCGTCCTCGGCCAGTTGACGCTCTCCCAGGCGTACAACAGCTCCAACACGCTGCCGAACACCGTGTACTACCTGATGCTCGGCGGCATCTTCACCTCGGTTGTGGTCCCGATGCTGGTCCGGGCGGCCAAGGAGGATCCGGACCGGGGCGAGGGGTACGCGCGGCGGATCTACTCGCTCGGCGTGGTGTCCCTGCTCTCCGTCACCGTAGTGGCCACGCTGCTCTCCCCGGGGCTCGTCGACCTGGTCGCGGGCAACATCACGGACAAGGGCGAGCACCACGCCATGGTGGTATTCGCCTACTTCTTCATCCCGCAGATCTTCTTCTACGGGATGGACTCGCTGCTCGGCGCGATCCTCAACGTGCGCGGCCGGTTCGGCGCGAACATGTGGACGCCCGTCATCAACAACGTCGTGGTCATCCTCGTTGCCCTCTTGTACATGGCGACCGAACGCAGCATCAATGCTGATACCGTCTCCAGCTTCGGCCTCGACCTGCTCGGAATCGGCACCACGCTCGGCATCGTGATCCAGTCGGTCTGCCTCTTCCCCGTCATGTGGCGCGCCGGGTTCAGCATGCGGCTGACCTTTGACTTCCGGCGCTCGGAAATCTCCGAGATCGGCCGGATGTCCGGCTGGATGTTCGGCTACGTGGCCACCCAGGCGATCGGCAACCTGGTCGTGCAGCGGATAGCGAACTCCGCGGGAAACTCCGCCGCACACCTCCACCATCCCGTCAGCGGCGTCGGCATCTCCGCCTGGTCCTACGCCTACCAGCTCTTCCAGTTGCCCTACGCGATCGTGGGCATCTCGGTCATCAGCGCGCTGCTGCCCCGGATGAGCGGGCACGCGAACGAACGCCGGTACTCGCTAGTGCGCGACGACTTCTCCAAGGGCGTGCGGATCGCGTCGGTAATCGTGGTGCCGGCCGCGGTCTTCCTCGGCGTGCTCGGCGCGCCGCTGAGCGAGTTCCTGTTCGCCCACGGGCACACCACAACGGACCAGGCCCGGTACATCGGCGAGGTGTTCGGCGCGTTCTCTGTCGGGCTCGTGCCGTTCATGTTCACCCAGCTCCAGCTGCGGGTGTTCTACTCGTTCCGCGAGAACAAGACCCCGGCGATCCTCGGGATGGTCATGCTGATCATCGGCGTGATCGGCGACCTGGTCGCCTTGGAGTTCTTGCCGCCCACCCAGACCGTGGTCGGCCTCGCCTTCGCCTACGACCTGGTGACACTGTCCGGCGCGATCCTGGCCTGGCCGCTGCTGCTGCGCCGGGTCGGCTCGCTTGACGGATGGCGGATCACCAGGTCGCTCGTGCGGATGCTCCTCGCCACGGTGCCCGGCCTGCTCTTCGCCCTCGTGGTCATGGCGGCCGTGGGGTCGTTCATGCGCCAGGGTCCCCTTTACGGGCTGGTCGCCACGGTAGTTGGGGGTGGCGGCGCCCTGCTGCTCTACGCGTTCTGCTCGCGGCTGCTCGGCATCGAGGAGTTCCGCACGCTGATGCGGTCCTTCGCCGGCCGGTTCCGGTAGACCCGTGCCTGGCTCGATCGGGGATGACTAGCCGATGACGTCCTGTCGAACATCTCGACATCCGAGCGAGACTCGCCGATACATGGCGTGTCCAGGTGTGCGACATTGGCAGTATTCGCATATAACGGTAAGGCGGCCTGTCGGGTGCCTTGCGTTGGTCGCCGGGTCCCGGCGAACGGCAGAGACTAGCATGGGACGGTTGATCGTGGGATATCCAGGGGCTGGAAGGAGGCCGAGAGCCGACCCCGCTCTTGACGCTTACGTATGAGCACGTATACCTCTGAACCAGGAACCCGGCTCGCCGGACGGTACCGGCTCGTCGACCAGATGGTCACCGGCAACGGGTGGACCCTGTGGAAGGCCATCGATGAGACGCTCGCGCGTCCCGTCTCCTGTCTGACGTTCGCGGCCGGCTTCCCGCGAATCCCGCAGGTCGTGACCGCCGCTCGGGCGGCCAGCAGGCTGACCGACCCGCGGATGGCCCAGGTCTTCGACGTCGAGGACGGCGGCGGCCAGGCCTACATCGTGCTCGAGTGGGTGGGCGGCGATTCGCTCACCGACCTCCTTGACGCCGGCGGACCGCTCGACCCGGCCCGCGCGTGCTCCCTGATCTTCGACGCGTCCCGTGCGATCGCCGGCGCGCACGCCCTCGGGCAGGCGCACCTACGGCTGACGCCGGACACGCTGCGCTGGACCCGCGGCAGCGGCATCAAGATCACTGGAGTGGGCATCGACGCCGCGCTGGCAGGCGACGGCCTGACCGCCACCGCCGCCCGCGACCCGTCGATCGCGGACACAACCGCACTCGCCGCGCTGCTCTACGCGGCGCTGACTGGTTACTGGCCAGGCGAGGAGCCGACCCGGCTGCCAGCGGCCCCCGTCTCCGACGGTGTGGTCTGCACGCCGCGCCAGGTGTCCGCTGACGTCTCTTCCGCCATCGACAGCGTGATCACCCGGGCGCTCCTGCAGCGCCCAACCAGGCACGGCGCACCGATCCAGTCGCCCGCCGAGTTCGCCGACGCGCTCGCCACGGTGATACCGCCGGCGCCGCTTCCCGAGCCCGCTCCCCCGGCGCCGTCCGGATATCAGGGGCGGGGCGGCTACGACGGCTACGGCGGCGGATACGGGCCTGACCCGAACAACCCAGACTCCTGGGCGGTACCCGGCGGGCCAAGCGGCACCGCCCCCTACCAGCCGCCGTCCCAGCAGTACCCCGCGGCGGGGTACGGGGGAGCGCAGTACCCGGCGGCCGGCTACCAGGGCGAGAAGCGCGGCGTCAGCCGGGTCATGGTGACGGTCGTCGTCGTGCTGGTGCTCGTCGTGGCCGCGGTGCTCGTGTGGGCTGTCGGCTTCCGCAAGTCCACTTCGCCGACGGCGGCCGGCGGCGGCTCGCAGCCGTCGACCTCGGCGTCAGCGGCGGCCGGGGGCACGGTGCTCACGCCCGCGTCGGACAGCACCTTCAACATCTACGGCTCGCCGCCAGGCAACACAGAGAATCAGGCGACCGCGCCAGCCGCCATCGACAACAGCCTCTCGACCGCCTGGTCAACGTCCTACTACTTCAACAAGCCGAACTTCGGCGGCCTGAAGCCGGGGACCGGGCTGCTCATCGACATGGGCAAGGAAGTGCGGCTCAGCCAGGTTGAGGTGCTGTTCAACTCGAAGGGCTCGACCACGGCGTCGATCTACCTTGGCAACAACCCCGCGATGTCGCGGACGTCGCTGAGCAACTTCACCCTCGTCTCGCCGTCGGCTTCCGCCACCGGTGACCATAACTTCCCTGTCAGTAGCCAGGCCACCGGGAGGTACGTGCTTGTCTGGCTCACCAGCTTGCCCCCGCTGTCCAAGGCACCTCCGGGGGCGCCGGCTGGCAACACGTACTTCGAGGGCCAGGTCTTCAACGTCGTGGTGCACGGCAGCGCCGCCTCAGGAAACTCCTGACAGCGGCGGGATGGCCTTATGTCGGGCCTGGCTCCCGGCGAGCCATCAGACGCTACCCTGCTCAGGCGGCATGCCGACGGGGACGCCGACGCGTTCGGCCTGCTGTTCAGGCGGCATAAGGACCGGCTCTGGGCGGTGGCGCTGCGCATCGCCTGCGACCCCGACGACGCGGCGGACGCGCTTCAAGAGGCGATGATCTCGGCTTTCCGCCGGGCGGGCGATTTCCGTGGCGAGTCCGCGGTGACGACCTGGCTGCACCGGATCGTGGTCAACGCCGCGCTCGACCTGCTGCGCCGCCGGTCGGCGCGGTCCGTCGGCTGGTCGGGCGACCCGGATGACCTGCCGGTCCCCGAGCCTCGGCAAGGAGTGGACGGCACCGCGAGCACGGACTCCCGGCTCGATGTGGACGCGGCACTTGGGACCCTTCCGCCGCCGCAGCGGGCGGCACTTGTCCTCGTGGACATGCTCGGTTACTCCGTCGCCGATGCCTCCGCGATCCTTGGTGTCTCCGAGGGCACGGTGAAGAGCCGGTGCGCGCGTGGCCGGGCGAAGCTGCTGCCCTATCTTTCGCATCTGCGTGGCGATTATCCGGCCGGACGGAACCAGCCAGCCTCCGGCAGCGTCCCATCTGAGCAGGGAGGAGGCGCATGAGCGGGCACTGGCCCCCGGAGTGGGAAGACCCTGAAGAGGAATTCCCCGAGGAGGCCGACCAGTCGGACGCGACAGTGCTAGCCGAGGCGGGCGAAGCGCGGCTGTCCGAGGTCGGCGCGTACCTGGCCTCCGTGCCCGTTCCCGCCCTGCCGGACGCCGTCGAGGCGCGGATCAACGCGGCGCTCGCGGCGGAGGCCGCCGGTTCCCACCCGCTTGGGCCCGCACCCGCGCAGGCGCGAGTCAGACGGCACAGCCTCAGACGGGACAGCCTCAGACGGCACAGCGGCGGCGGGCGGCCGCCCCGCGGCTTCCTTCGGCGGCCGGTGGTGGCGGTCGGCTCGCTGGTTGTCTGCCTGCTCCTGGCCGGCCTGGGGTTCACGCTGTCGCGCGGCAGCACCCCGGAGCCGGAGTCAAGCTCGTCGGCCCCGGCGGGATCGGGCTTCGCAGCGGGATCGAGTTCGGCGGGATCGCGCGCCGCTGGCGCCCCGGGCGTCGTGCCCGCGGCCTCCGCGTCGTCGTCGTCCCCGTCGACGCTTGGGCCGCAGAACGCGGGTTCCGAGTCGTCTTTCTTGGTTACCGCCAGCGGTACCAGTTACCAGCGGGCGACCCTGATCGGGCAGGTGCACGCCAGGAGTGCCGGTTCCACGTCCGTTGGTGCCGCGCCGAGTGTGGCCCTGCGCGGGTGCGTGCTCCACTTGACGGGCGGCGCGCTTCCCCGGCTGGTTGACCGGGCCACCTACCAGGATGAGCCGTCGTACGTCATTGCCAGTTCGACTCGCGTGTGGGTGGTGGGACTGGGCTGTACGGCGGCCAAAACAGAACTCATCGTGTCTGTGGCGCTGGCCGGCTTACCCGGGAATCTCCGCGCCCTAGTATCGGTTGAGCAGTAAGCATTCATAGGAGGCACCTGCAGTGACCGACGTACGTGACGTCATCATCATTGGCTCTGGCCCGGCGGGCTATACCGCGGCCATCTACACGGCTAGGGCCAAGCTTGAGCCTCTCCTTTTCGAGGGGTCGGTGACCGCGGGCGGTGCGCTGATGCAGACCACCGACGTGGAGAACTTCCCTGGCTTCCCCGACGGGGTCATGGGCCCAGAGCTGATGGACTCGCTGCGCAAGCAGGCGGAGCGGTTCGGCGCCGAACTAGTGTCCGATGATGTCGTCGAGGTGGACCTCACCGCCTCGCCGAAGGTCGTGAAGACCGAGACCGACACCTACCTGGCCAGGTCCGTGATCATCGCCACCGGCTCCAAGTACAAGGAGCTCGGGGTTCCCGGCGAGAAGGAGCTGTCCGGGCACGGGGTGTCCTGGTGCGCGACCTGTGACGGGTTCTTCTTCCGCGAGCAGGACATCGCGGTGATCGGCGGCGGCGACTCGGCTCTGGAGGAGGCGCTGTTCCTCACCCGGTTCGGCAAGACCGTGACCCTCGTGCACCGGCGTGACACGCTGCGCGCGTCGAAGATCATGCAAGAGCGGGCGCTCGCCAACCCGAAGATCAAGTTCCAGTGGGACAGCGAGGTCGTCTCCATGGAAGGCGACGGGAAGATCTCCGGGCTGCGAGTGCGGAACGCCCGCACCGGCGAGGAGACCGTGCTTCCGGTCGGCGGCGTGTTCATCGCGATCGGTCACCTGCCGCGTAGCGACCTGTTCGCCGGCCAGCTTCCCATCAACCCGGACGGCTACCTGGAGGTCGAGGGCCGGACTACCCGGACCGCGATCGAGGGCGTCTTCGCCTGCGGCGACGTGGTCGACCACGTGTACCGGCAAGCGATCACCGCGGCGGGCACCGGCTGTGCTGCCGCGATCGACGCGGAGCGGTGGCTGGCAGAGCATGAGCACGCGTAACTATCCAAAGATCTAACAGGGAAGGTGTCATCACCATGGGTACTACCAAGGCCGTCACCGACGCGACCTTTGAGGCGGAAGTCTTGAAGAGCAGCAAGCCGGTCATCGTGGATTACTGGGCCGAGTGGTGTGGCCCGTGCCGGATGATCGCCCCGGTCCTCGAGGAGATCGCGGCTGAGTACGCGGACAAGATCGACGTCGTCAAGCTGAACGTCGACGACAACCCGGCCATCGCGCAGCGGTACTCCATCCTCGCGATCCCTACGCTGAACGTGTTCCAGAACGGTGAGGTTGTTAAGCAGATCAAGGGGGCTAAGCCTAAGGCTGCTCTGCTTAAGGACCTGGCTGAGTTCATCTGAGCTTTCTGTCTTTCGCTGTACTGGGTCGCGGTGAGGCGAGGGGGTCGCCCGCGCGCGTCTCGGCGCCCCGATTAAACCCGATCGGGACGCCGAAGCCGGGCGGGCTCACCCCTGCGCCTCACCGCTTCTCATTTCGCTTTGACGGTGGCTTAGGTAGTCGGTCGGTGCGGGCTTCAGGCGGCAGTCGGGTCTTGTGACCCGGCTGCCGCTTACGTTTGCGGCTCGGGATTACTCTCGCCTTCGGCGGTGGGGCTGACGCAGGCCATCGGGGTCTAGGGTTGCTCGAACTCCTGTGCTAGTGGTGTGCGGTTGTGGTTGACTGTGCGCGTGGATAACTCGCGGTTTCTTGCGTGTCTTGGGGCGGATTATCGGCGGATTCGGGAGGTCGTGCCTGGGCATCTTGCGGCGCGGGTGCCTACCTGTCCCGACTGGACCGTCGCGGACCTGACTCGGCATGTTGGGCAGGTGTACCTGCACAAGGTTGAGTGCATGCGGGATAAGGGCGAGCGGGAGACGGACTGGCCGCCTGCCGGGCTCAAGGATGAGGAGCCGGTGGCGCTGCTCGACCGTGCCTATGGTGAGCTCGCGGCCGAACTCACTACGCGGAATCCGGCCGACCCTGGGGGGACCTGGTATTCGCCCGATCCGACGGTCGGGTTCTGGTTCAGGCGGATGGCTCAGGAGAGCGTGATTCACCGGATCGACGCCGAGCTTGCGGCGGGTGTCGCTATCGCGCCGGTGCCTGACGACCTTGCGGTCGACGGAATCGACGAGCTGCTGAAGGTCTTTGTCGGCTACGCCTTCAGCCAGTGGCCGGAGGATTTTGCCAAGGCTCTCAAGAACTCCCCCGGTCGCGCTTTCCTCATCCGGGCCGACGCGACCACCGACCGCCCGAGCGCGTCGTGGCTCGTTCAAACCGCCCCAGACCACGTCACGGTCGGGGGCGGACCCAGCAGTCCAGTCGCCGGCCCGCCGGCCCGCGATGTCACGATCAGCGGGCCCTCGGCGGACGTCCTCCGCTGGGCCTGGAACCGGGAAACGCCCGGGGAGCCCAGCCCAGTCAGGATCACAGGCAACGCTGAGGCCCTGACTGAGTTCCGCCAGTGCGTGGTGGCAGCAACCCAGTAACATCGCCCAGGGAGCTAGCCCAGGGCCCTAACTACCGCGGGAGCGGGGGCCGGGCGGAGGACCCGTTCCGGGGTCATCGAGCCGAGGAGTCGTTCGAGCGCGACCTCGACGTCCTCACGCCAGCTGAGCGTCGACCTGAGTTCCATCCGGAGGCGCGGGTGGCGGTGGTGCGGTCGGACCGTCTTAAAGCCGACCGCGAGCAGGTAGTCAACCGGGAGAACGCAGGCGGGCGCCGTCCACTGCTTGTCACCGAAGGCTTCGATCGCCCGCACGCCGCGTCGGGTGAGGTCCTTCGCCATGCCCTGGATGAGCATGCGGCCAAAGCCCCCGCCAGAGAACTCGCTGAGGACCCGGGCCGTCATAAGGAGCACGGCGTCCGCGCTGACGGGGCTCGTGGGAAAGGCGACCGACCGGGGCACGTATTGTGGGGGAGCGAATAGTACATAAGCGGCGGGCACGCCGTCGACGTAGAGAAGCTTTCCGCAACTACCCCATTCGAGGAGCACCGAGGAGATCCAAGACTCCTTTTCCAGTCCCGGGTCCGACGCCTCGGCGCGGGCCTTGCTGATCGGATCGAGTTCCCAGAAAACGCAAGAACGGCAACTCGGCGGAAGGTCCCCGAGATTATCTAGCGTGATGTTGACAAGTCGGCGCGACATCCCGTTGGTTCCCCGATCAGGTCAGCGTGAAGTAGCCACTATTTTGGCATGGTACCCGGCCAACGGCAGGGAATGCTGTGACCCATGATCTAGAAATATTTACTTGGAGGACCCGATGACCGGGGCGGCAGCACGGAAGAGCTTTGGCAGCGACAACCACGCGGGCACCCATCCCGCGGTCATGCGCGCCATCGTCGAGGCGAACACCGGCGACACCGTCGCCTATGGCGCGGACCCCTGGACCGAGAAGGCGGTCGATGAGATCCGGCGGCTGTCCGGCGCACTGGGCGAGGTCTACCTGGTCCTGAACGGCAGCGGCGCCAACGTGCTCGGGCTCGGCCTGCTGCTCGGCCGGCACGAGGCGGTCATCTGCGCGGAGTCTGCGCACATCAACACGGACGAGTGCGGCTCCGCCGAGCGCATCCTAGGAACCAAGCTCCTTACCGTGCCCGCTCCGGACGGAAAGCTAACTCCGGAGCTGATCGCGAGCCGGCTGTCGGGCCGGGGCGACGAGCATTTCGCTCAGCCCGGCGTCGTCGCCGTCACGCAGTCCACGGAATTCGGGACCTGCTACTCGCTCGACGAGCTGCGGGCGATTAAGGACTTCTGCGCCGCGAACGGGTTGCGCGTGTTCCTGGACGGCGCGCGCCTCGCCAACGCGGCCGCGTACCTTGGCTGCACGCTTGCCGACTTGGCGGGTAATGCGGATGTGCTCAGCTTCGGCGGCACGAAGAACGGCGCGATGGGAGTCGAGGCGGTCATCATCATGCAGCCGGGTGACGCCATCAACGCTCCCTATCTGCGCAAGCAGCACATGCAGCTCTCATCGAAGATGCGCTTCCTCGCCGCGCAGTTCAACGCGCTCCTGGCCGACGACCTGTGGCTGGCGAACGCCGCCCACGCGAACGCGATGGCAGCGAGGCTTGCGTCAGGCCTCGCGGCGATCCCCGGCGTTGACATCGCCTACCCGGTCCAGTCGGACGCAGTGTTCGCCCGGCTGGACGTCGGCCACATCGCCGAGTTGCAGCGTGACTGGATCTTCCACGTGTGGGACGAGTCCGCTTCGATCGTGCGCTGGATGACTGCCTTCGACACCGAGGAGAGCGACGTCGACGCGTTCCTCGGCGACATCGCCGCCGCATTCGGCGCGGTTCGGGCCTAGCGCCCGGCAGCGGCCGTGGCATGGTTTCACGTGAAACACCCGAGAGAGCTCCCCTGCCGATCGCTGTTTCACGTGAAACCATGCTTGGCGAAGCTGCCCAATCGAAGGCCGGTTGCCGTTAGATTGGAGGGGCGGCCAAGGTCTCACTCGAACTTTGCGCCTTCTCGGCACACCAGGCACGCACACATCGAGCGCGGGAAATAGGGAGAAGCAGTGGCGCAGCAACGGCGAGGTCTCGGCAAGGGACTCGGAGCACTGATCCCGGAGGCACCCCGCACCGGCACCGCGACGCTCGCGGGCACGATGACCGGCACGCCGGTCCCGGTGGACATCATCCGCTCCGACCAGCCTGCCGGCACTCCCGCCGGGGCCTATGAAACATCCGACACGGGACTGCGCCAGGTCGCGGGCGCCTACTTCGAGGAAGTCGCGGTCGGGTCCATCACGCCGAATCCGCGCCAGCCGCGCCGGACCTTCGACGAGGAAGCACTCGAAGAGCTGGCCGCCTCCATCACCGAGGTCGGCCTGCTCCAGCCGGTTGTGGTCAGAAAGCTCGGCGAGGGGAACTACGAGCTCGTCATGGGCGAGCGCCGCTGGCGGGCGTCCCAGCGGGCCGGCCTTGAGTACATCCCGGCGATCGTCCGCGAGACGCCAGACACCGACATGCTGCGCGACGCGCTGCTTGAGAACCTGCACCGGCAGCAGCTTGACCCGCTCGAAGAGGCCGCCGCCTATCAGCAGTTGCTCGACGACTTCGGCGCAACGCACGAACAGCTCGCGCAAAAGGTCGGCCGGTCCCGTCCGCACATCAGCAACACACTCAGGCTACTGAACCTCCCGCCGGGCGTGCAGAAGCGCGTCGCGGCCGGTGTCCTCAGCGCTGGCCACGCCCGGGCGCTCCTTTCCCTTGACGACCCGCAGGCCCAGGAACGACTCGCGCAGCGCATCGTGGACGAGGGACTTTCGGTTCGGTCGGTGGAGGAGATCGTTCTCCTCAGGGACGACAAGCCCGAGAAGCAGGCCCGCAGGACCGTGTCCGCCAAGCCGGTTGCCCCGGCGCTCCGCCACCTGTCCGACCGGCTCTCCGACCTTTTCGAGACCCGCGTGAAGGTGGAGATGGGCCGGAACAAGGGCAAGATCACCGTCGAGTTCGCCACGATCGACGACCTGGAGCGCATCGTCAAAGCGATGTCTCCCGACGCCGCTCCGACTAGGGGTTCAGCCGACTAACGTCGCATGTACTCAGGCTGCCTGCTAATCACCTGAAGCGTTCGGCCACAACCCGAAAGGGACAAGCACTTAGCGTAGTTAACTAGCTACGCCTTGACGGCACGGTAGGCGAGTTCGCGGGCGGCTTCCGCGTAGGCGACCGCACCGGAGGAGGCCGGGTCATACGTGATGACCGACTGGCCGTAGCTCGGGGCCTCGGAGACGCGGACCGAGCGCGGGATGATCGTCTGGAGCACCACGTCGCCGAAGTGGGAACGCACGTCCTCGGCGACCTGGGTCGCGAGGCGGGTCCGGCCGTCGTACATGGTCAGCAGGATCGTGGAGACACACAGCTTGGCGTTGAGGTGCCCGCGCACGAGCTCGACCGTCCGCAGGAGTTGCTCAAGCCCCTCGAGCGCGTAGTACTCGCACTGAATCGGGATGAGCACTTCCTCGGCAGCGACGAGCGCGTTGACTGTCAGCAGGCCGAGCGACGGCGGGCAGTCGATCAGCACGTAGTCGAAGCGCGTCATGTCGAGCTGCTCGATCGAACGCAACAGCCGCGATTCGCGCGCGACGAGCGGCACCAGCTCGATTTCGGCACCGGCCAGGTCGATCGTGGCCGGCGCGCAGTAGAGCCCGGGCATGCCGTTAACTTCGACCACGATCTCCGGCATCGGACGCTCTTCGACGAGCGCGTTGTACACGGAATCGATGCCGACGTAGTGATCGACGTCAAGCGCGGTCGAGGCGTTCCCCTGCGGGTCCAGGTCCACCACGAGGACCCGGTTGTCGTGCTGCGACAGGCTCGCCGCCAGGTTCACCGCGGTCGTCGTCTTGCCGACGCCGCCCTTCTGGTTGGCGATGGTCATGATCCGGCACTGCTTCGGGCGTGGCCACGCCTCCCGCTTGGCCGTACCGCGGACGCCAACGGCCGCCTCGGCCTGACGCGCGATAGGGGTGTCTCCGGGGGTCATCGGTGCGTCCGGTACCACGACTGGCGCGTCCTGCCCCGTCGGTTGCGGCGACATTTGCTCTCCTCTAATCGGTGTTCCACGTGAAACCGCCGCCGCCAGCGCCTTTCGCACCCGCTCCGACCCGGGAAGTGACAGATCCTCTTGACCGTTCACCGACGTACCTCTCGAGACCTGCTCAGGGGATTGAGAAGAAAGCCCAAGCCGCTCCCCGGGCCACCCCAGCCCGGTCACGCCTGGAATTAGCACCGTTCCCCCGTCAGGCCACCCCACGCCGGCTGCGCTGAGCACCTGCTCGCTCCTCTCGGCCGTGTCCTCCCATAACGACACGGACAACCGTGGTCGCCATTACGACCCTACCGTGACCGGCCTCCAGAACCTCCGCACTCTGCACGCCAAGTCGTGAAAGAACGGGCTGTGCGGCCGTGATTTCCTCGTCCACGGACCGTCCTTTGATTGCGAGTAGCTCACCGCCTGGGCGCAGGAGCGGCGCGGCCCAGCCGACTAGCCGGTCGAGCGGCGCGACGGCCCGAGCCGTGGCGATGTCCGCCTTGATATGGGCGGCTGCCTTCTCTTCCGCCCGGGCGCGCACCACCGTGGCATTCGACAGGCCCAACTCCGCGACGCACTCCTCAAGGAAGACCGATCGCCGCAGGAGCGGCTCGAGCAAGATGACATCAAGCGACGGGCGCAGCATCGCGAGCACCACGCCTGGCAAGCCCGCTCCCGAGCCGATGTCGACGAGCACGCCGCGCTCCGGTAGCAGCTCTGACACCACCGCGCAGTTGAGCAGGTGCCGGTCCCACAGGCGCTCGGTCTCGCGCGGCCCGATCAGGCCGCGCGCAACGCCATCGGTCGCGAGCAGCTCCGCATACCGGCGTGCCTGGTCAAGCGCACCGCCGAAGACATCGTTGGCCTCGGAGGGGACCTCGGCTGGCGCCTCCGCGGCCACCGCCGTCCCCCTCAGCCGACCGGGAAGACCACCACGCGCCGGTTCGGCTCCTCGCCCTCCGACTCGCTCCGCAGCCCGGCGAGCGCGACAGCATCGTGGATAATCTTCCGTTCGAACGGGGACATGGCCCCCAGCTTCTTTGGCTCCCCGCTCCGCGATACCTCGTCGGCTATGGAGCGGCCAAGCTCAGCGAGCTCGGTCCGGCGCTGCGCACGGAAGCCACCGACATCGAGCATGAGCCTGGCGCGGGTGCCGGTTCTCCGGTGCACCGCGAGGCGGGTCAGCTCCTGCAGGGCCTCAAGCACCTCACCGTCATCGCCGACTAGCTCGTCGAGCGTGGCGCCAACGACCGACACGATGGCCCGGTCGCCTTCCACGTCCATGTCGATGTCGCCGTCAAGGTCCGCGATGTCGAGAAGTCCCTCGATGTAGTCGGCGGCGACTTCGCCCTCTTCTTCGAGAGAGCTCAGGTCCTCCTCGTCACCGTCCTCATCGTCGTCATCTTCTTCGGCGTCTTCCTCGGCGTCGTCCTCGTCATCAACGACCACGTCGTCCAGGTCGTCATCCGCTTCTTCGACGAGGTTCTCGCCGTCGGCCACGCTGCTCAGTTCCTGCTCCTGACCTACCATCGTGCCGAACCCCTCACCGGGACCATCCCCCACAGCCGCTCACCTCTTGCCCGTGTTGCCGCGCTTACTGCGTGTCTGCCGGACCGGCTGCTGCCGGACGACCTTGG
>JAWWPV010001191.1:0-4077 GCA_033854775.1 Trebonia sp. | reverse complement strand
CACCGACAGCCGCCCGACACCGGCGTCGCGGAGCAGCCGGGCGGCGAGCTTGCCCATGCTGCCGGTCCCCAGGACAACTGCGTGACGGGCGGCGAGCCCGCCGAGGGCCGCGTCGGCGAGATCAAGGCCAGCGCGGGCGAGCGAGATGCCGGCGGTGCTGATCGTGGTCTGCGTGCGGGCCCGCTTGCTGGCCCGCAGGGCAGCGTTGATCAGGCCGGTAACGGCCGGGCCGGTGGTTCCCGCCGCGGCGGCCGCGCGGGCGGCGGCCTTGATCTGGGCGACGATCTGGTCCTCACCGACCGCCATCGAATCCAGCCCGCACGCCACCGAGAACAGGTGCCGGACAGCCGCGGCCCCGACCCGGGTGCTGGCCATCTGCACGACCTCGCCGACCCGGACCCGCCCCCGGGCGGCCAGCAGATCTGCTACCGCCCGGGTCACCGGTCCGGCCGGGCCTGACGTGCCCGCGTAGACCTCGACCCGGTTGCAGGTGGACAAGACGACCACCTCATCGATGGACGGCACAGCATGCAACCGGGCCAGCACGTCGCCCAGCTCCGCCGGCGGAACGGCAAGCTTCTCGAGTAGCCCAGCTGGCGTGAACCGGTGGGACACGCCGACGCTCACCATCGTCATCGCATGGCCGCGTGGATCGTCGCCAGCGCCCAGCTCATCCTGGATACCGCGGTGTCCGGATGGTCGCCGAACTCGCCGGCCATCCGGGCGGCACAGGCGCGGGCTCCCAGCCGCCGCAGCGTCGTCGCGACAGCGTGGCGGACCTGGTCCGGGGAGGGGGACGCGGAGGGCTGCAGGGCCGACGCGAACAGCGCCTCGGCCCGCAGCGCCTTGACCGTACCTGCCGCCCCGAACACGGGAAGCGATGCATTCCTGTCCAGAGACTCCACCATCGCGCTACCCCGCTTCCTTCACCGTTGCCACTTAGTCGCGCTGCATACGGTCCAGGTTCGCCGGCCAGCCCGCTGGCGTCTTCGCGGCCAGCGCCCAGCCCGGCTTCCAGCTAGCCGGTAGCGGGGATGCCCGCCTCCCGGGCTGACTTGAGCTGCGGCTGGGCGCGATCGTGAGGGTAAGGCGGCCCGGCGCACCGCACCGGGCTTTTCCTGCGACACGAGGAGGCAGTGATGTCCACCACCGGACAGACGGCGGCCGGGGTGACGGTCCCGGACACCAAGCTGGCCCGTGATGCCACCGAGCTGGTACGCGAGTCCACCACCGACCTGATCTTCCACCATTCCCGCCGGGTCTTCTGGTTCGGCAGCCTGCAGGGCCGGAACCGGGATCTCAGCTTCGACCCTGAACTGCTGTACATCGGGGCGATGTTCCATGACCTCGGCCTGAACCGCGAGTTCCGCGGCAGCGGCCGGCGCTTCGAGGTGGACAGCGCCGACGAAGCCCGGCACTTCCTGCAGGGCCACGGCGTGCCTGAGGACAGCATCCGCCGGGTATGGACGTCCATTGCCCTGCACACCACGCCAGGGATCCCGCAATTCATGGAACCCGAGGTCGCGCTGGTCACCGCGGGGGTCGAGTACGACGTGCTCGGCATCGGGTACCACGACGTCAGCGACGCCGACCGGGCCGAGATCACCGCTCTGCATCCGCGCCCGGACTTCAAGCGCAGCATCCTCCAGGCGTTCGCTGACGGCATCGCCCCCAAGCCGGAAACGACGTTCGGCAACGTCAAGGCGGACGTGCTGGAGCGATTCGTCCCCGGCTACAAGCGCGAGAATTTCGTGGACATCATCGAGAACTCGGACTGGCCGCAGTAGCCGCCGTGCCCATCGCCCCGGATAAGCCGGATAAGCCGGGGAACCAGGCGCCAACGTTGCGGCCCGCCGGGCCCGGAGTTACCGTCGGCCTCATGAATTCGCCGGATGCCGGCGGCGATGCGCGCCAAGGCGTCGACGCGCGACCGGGCGATGGCCTGGTCGCCGGGGCACGGATGCGCCAGCTTGCCGATGAGCAGGCGGCGCTGCGCCGCGTGGCCACGCTGGTCGCCAGCGGCGCGCCGTCGGCCGAGGTGTTCGGCGCGGCCGCCGAGGAGATCCGCCGGCTGTTCGGCGCGGCCAACGCGGGCATCGGGCGCTACGAGCAGGGCAGCAGCTCGCTGGTTGTCGTCAGCTCGGTCGGGAAGGACCCGCTCACATCGCCGGTCGGGACGCGGGTTGAACTCCTCGACTACCTTCCCCCGGCGGTGGTGTGGCGGACCGGCCGCTCCGCCCGGGTCGACGACGACCGGTGGAGCAGTATGCCGGACCCGGTGGCGGAGGGCCTCCGCAAGCTGGGCGTCAAGTCCATCGTGGCCAGCCCGGTCATCGTCGAAGGCCGCCTGTGGGGCGTGGCGACCGTGGTGGCGAAGCGGGGGCGGTTCCCTGCCGACACCGCCGACCGCATGACCGACTTCACGGAGCTGGCGGCCACGGCGATCGCCAACGCCCAGGCCGAGCAGGATCTGCGCCAGCTGACCGATACCCAGCGGGCGCTGCGGCGTCTGGCCATGCTGGTCGCCCGAGGTGAGCCGCCCGAGACGGTGTTCGCGGCGGTGACCAGGGAAGTGCTCCGGCACTTCGGTAGTGGTACCGCCCGGATGATCCGCTACGAGGCCGACGGCACGTCGACGCTGCTCGCCAACGAGGGCACCACCGGCCCTCATGTGCGGGTGGGGAAACGCTGGGAGGGCTACCCGGTGACCGGGCTGACCGCGACCGTCTGGAAAACCGGCCAGCCTGCCCGGGTTGACGATTACCGTGACCTCCCGGGCGGTGAGCCCTATGTGCGCGAAGGGCTGCGGTCCGCAGTCGGCATGCCGATCCTGGTCGACGGGCGGCTGTGGGGGATGATCGCCGTTGGTTCCGGGGAAGGGCCGCCGCCGGACGGGATCGAGCGGCGGATGACGCAGTTCACCGATCTGGTCGCGACCGCGGTCGCGAACGCGCAGAACCGGGCCGAGCTCATCGCCTCCCGCGCGCGGATCGTGGCGGCCACGGATGCGGCCCGCCGCCAGATCGAGCGGGACCTGCACGACGGTGTGCAGCAACGCCTCCTGACGCTGGCCGTGAGGCTGCGTTCCGCGGCGGCGCTCCACGAGAGCGACGACGTCCGGGCCGAGATCGCGGACGTGGCCGGGGAGCTCATGAGCGTGATCAATGAGCTGCGGGAAATCTCCCGGGGCATACATCCGGCGGTCCTGTCCCGGGCCGGGCTGCGGACGGCGTTGCGCGCGCTCGGCCGCCGGTCAGCCATCCCGGTGGACATGGATGTGCGGATCGAGGGGCGGCTTCCCGAGCCGGTCGAGGTGGGCGCCTACTACGTCGTCTCGGAAACGCTTACCAATGTGGCGAAGCACGCGCGCGCGTCGGTGGTCGAGGTGGATGCGGAAGCCTCCGATGGCACGCTCAGGGTGTGCGTGCGAGACGACGGTGTCGGCGGCGCCGACCCCGGACTGGGCTCAGGCCTGGTCGGGCTGAAAGACCGCATCGAGGCGCTGGGCGGCGCTTTCTCCATGCGCAGCCCAGCAGGCGGGGGCACCACGGTGACCTGCGAGCTTCCGATTCTGGCCGGCGCGCCGCCGCCGTCGGCGGCGTGACCCGCTCGACGTGCTGTCGGTGCGAGAGCGCGAGGTACTCGCCCTGATGGCTGAAGGCGCCTCCGATGCAGGCATCGCCTCTACCGTCCGGGCGACCCCGGATTGGGCGGGCTTCCGGCTGGGATCTTGATGAGCAGCGTGGTGCCGTGGCCAGCGGGGCTCGTCACTTCGAGTTCGCCACCGACCGCCTCGATGCGGTCACGCAGCCCCACCAGCCCTGACCCCCGGGCGGGGTCGGCCCCGCCGACACCGTCGTCGCGGATCGCCAGCCGCACTGACGTATCGTGCGCGTGGAGGTCGACGTGCATGATGGAGGCATGCGCGTGCTTAGCGGCGTTAGCGAGTGCTTCTGACACCACGTAGTACACCGCGACCTCGATCTGCTCAGGCAGCCGCCCCGTGGCGCGCAGATCCAGCTCGACCGGCAGCGCAGAACGGCGCGCCAGCGCTCTCAGCGCCGGCGCCAGCCCGCC
>JAWWPV010001190.1:0-7256 GCA_033854775.1 Trebonia sp. | reverse complement strand
CGGCCTGTACATCATCGGCACAGGTCGGCGCGCGAGCAGCAGGCTCGATCACCAGCTGCGCGGGCGCGCCGGACGCCAGGGCGACCCGGGCGGGTCCGTCTTCTTCGCCAGCATGGAGGATGAGCTGATCCTCCAGTACGCGCCCGACGAGGCGCGAGCCCAGGTCCCCGACTCAAAGGCGCACTGGGCGCTGGGCCACGCCCAGCGCGTTGCCGAGGGCGTCAACCTGGAGATCCACCGGAACACATGGCGGTACAACAAGCTCGTCGACGACCAGCGCCGCATCGTCTTGGAGCATCGCGACCGGGTGCTGCGGGCCGACGACGCCCTGTCGGCGCTTGCCCGGCAATGCCCGGAGCGGCTGGCGGAGCTGAGCCCGAGCGTGAACAGGAGCGTCCTGGTCAGCGCCGCGCGCCACATCGTCCTTTTCCACCTGGACCGAGGCTGGGCGGAGCACCTGGCCTTCCTGGCGGACCTCCGCGAGGGCATCCACCTGCGCGCCCTGGCCCGCGGGACCGTCCCGCTGAATGAATTCAACAAGGAAGCGATCCGCGCATTCGGCCCCCTGTTTGAGGAGGGAGCGGCGCAGTCCGCCGAGACCTTCCGGACCGCCGCGATCACCGCCGGCGGCGTCGATCTCGAGGCCGCCGGCCTGAAGCGCCCCACCGCCACCTGGACGTACCTCGTGCACGAGAACCCGTTCGGCACCGATATCGACCGGGCCCTCCGAAGCATTGCCCGCCGCATCCGCAAGCTTGCTGATTTATGCCGAACGGAGGTGGTGCGTCGAGCGACGGCGAGCCTCACCGACGAGTCACACTGCCGCTGGCATCATGCCCGGATGATGCGGTTGCCCCATGTACTGGTGGGGTTCACTCGGATGAAGTGCGCGGGCACCCCCGCGATCCACGGCTCAAGCCCGGCGCCGATGATCGGCGCTCGCTCAGCCTCGGTATCCAGGTGATGCGCCGCTCCCCGTACCAGCACGACCCACCCCTCGCGCGCCTCCAGATCGATCTGGTCGGCCTCCACGGCGACCTGGTACTCGGCATGCGCGATACCAGTGCGCAGGTCTTCATCAAAGAGGACGGGGTCCCACGTGCCCAAGACAACCGACTCGCCGTCGATCCTGTACGTGATCGGCAGCGCCGTGGGCCCATACCCGCTGTTGTAGACCAGGCGCCCCAGGCCACCGTTGGCGAGCAGCTGCATGCATTCGGCCTCACTCAAGCGCTCCAGCACCCGCCAGGCACTCATTCCGGGGCCAGGCGAAGCGGAATCGCTGGGAGAACTGAGGTCGGCCTCATCGTCCGGCATAGCTCAAAACCCTAGTCGCCTGCCCCGGCGATAGCACGCGGGGGTCTCGGCAACCCCGGCCCGCTGGGGTCGTTGAGGGGCAGGGTGATCTGCAACTCGGTGCCCGCATCGGGCGGGCTATGCAGCCAGATCCGGCCACCGAGCGCCTCGGCCCGGTCCTTGAGCCCGACCAGGCCGGTCCCGTGTCCGAAGTGTGCGCCGCCGCGCCCGTTGTCGCGGACGCGTACGTGCAGGTTCCCATCAGCGGCGGTGACCTCGACGTCGACGACGCTGGCGTGTGCGTGCTTGGCCGCATTCGTCAGCGCTTCGGAGACGACGTAGTAGGCGGCGATCTCGACTGGCTCGGGCAGCCGTCCCTGCACCTGGACACCCAGGTGTACCGCTCCGGCGGAGCGGCGGGCCAGCGCCGCAAGCGCCGGGCGCAGCCCGCCCTCGGCCAGGACGGCCGGATGCAGTCCGCGGGCGATCTCGCGCAGCTCCTCCAGCACGCCGGTCAGTCCGGCCGCCACATCGTCCAGCTGCTGCACCAGCTCACCACTGCCGGGGGGCGCCGCCGCCACCGCGGTCCGCAGTTCCAAGGCCAAGGAGACCAGGCGCTGCTGGGCGCCGTCGTGCAGATTACGCTCGATGCGGCGGCGGGTGGCATCCGCGGTGGCCACGATCCGCGCCCGGGACGCGGTCAGCGCGGCCTGAGCCTCGGCATTGGCGATCGCGGTGGCGACGAGCTCGGTAAAGTCGGCCAGCCGCGCCTCGGTGCCAGCTGGCAGCGGCTCCTCCCGGGTGGACGTCACGGCCATGATGCCCCACAGCCGGCCCCCCACGCTGACTGGCACGCCCACCGCTGAACGGATACCCAGCTCGCGGGCGAGCTCGCCGACCGGGCCCGTGGCGTCGTCCCACTCGTCGACCCGCGCCGGCTGGCCCGTCTCGAACACTAGCGTGGACACGTTGCGCCCGGTGAGGCTCACCCGGGTGCCGACCAGGGCGGGCACGGCACCTTTGGTGCTGCCTGACAGCGCGACTAGGGTCGCTGCCCGGTCCGGGTCGTACCGGCCCATGGCGGTGAGGTCCGCGTTCAGCAGCCGTCCGGCCTCCGCGGTGACCGCGGCGAACACGTCGCCCGGTGCCGCCTGGGCCACCAGCGTCGCCACCCGCCGCAGGGCCGCCTGTTCCTCGGCGAACCCGCGCAGCTCCATGCGCGCGTTCGCGTTCGCGATCGCGGTGGCGGCCAGCTCGGTGAAGCCGGCCAGCCGCGCCTCGGTGCCGGACGGCAGCGGCTCGTCGCCCGTGTGCGCCACGAACATGACGCCCCACAGCCGGCCCTCGACGCTGATCGGCATGCCGATCGACCCGCGTAGGCCCAGCTCGCGGGCGCCCTCGGCGGCCGGACCCGAGGCGTCGGCGTAGTCCTCGATCCGCGCCGCCCGGCCGGTCTGGAACACCAGCGTGGTCACGTTCTGCCCGCCGAGGCTCAGCCGGGTGCCGACGGGGAAGGTGTTACCCCACGCGGCGGCCACCCTCATGGAGCCGTCCGGGTCGTACCGGAGCATCGACGCGTGGTTGGCGGACAGCAACTGCCCCGCCTCCGCGGTGACCGCGGCGAGCGCCTCTTCCGGCGGCACCGACCGGCTGACCAGCGTCGCCACCCGCCGCAGGGCTGCCTGTTCCTCGGCGAACCCGCGCAGCTCCATGCGCGCTTGCGCGTTCGCGATCGCGGTAGCGGCCAGCTCGGTGAAGTCGGCCAGCCGAGCCTCGGTGCCGGACGGCAGCGGCCCCTCCCGCGTGGACGCCACGAACATCACGCCCCACAGCCGGCCCTCGACACTGATCGGCACGCCGACCAACTGGCGGAGGCCGAACTTGCGGGCGAGGTCGGCGGCCGGCCCCGAAGCGTCGGCGTAATCTTCGATCCGGGCCGCCCGGGCCGTCTGGAGCACCCTCGTGTGCGCATTCCGCCCCCCTAGGCTCACCAGGGTGCCGGCCGGGAAGGCAGCGCCGGTGCGGCTCCACGATGCGACGATCGTCGCCGTCCCGTCCGGGCCGTACCGGCTGAGGAAGGTGAAATCGGCATCCAGGACTTGCCCGGCCTCCTCAGCGACCGCAGCGAACACCTCGCCCGACGACACTCCCCGAGCGGCCAGCGTAGCCACCCGTCGCAGCGCAGCCTGTTCTCGGGTGATCCGGTCGTCGGGGCCGCCCGGCGAGGCGGCCGTCACCCCGAGTGCACCCCACTCGGCCGCCAGCCGTACCGCCATTCCTCCAGGCGCTGACCCGCGGCCATAGCACTCACCGGATGAAGTCTAATCAAGAAGCGTCCCGGCGAACATCCCCGGCTGCCTTTCGACGAGCGATGCATGCAGGCGGCCGAGGAACGCGGCCACGACACCGGCCTCGTCGTCGGCGAGCTGGGCGGCGAAGTGCCGCCGCACGCCGGCGAGGTGCACTGCGGACGCAGCCCGCAGCCGTTCCATCCCGTCGTCGGTGAGGACCGCGTAGATTACCCGGCGGTCGTGCTCCGACGGGTCGCGCCGCACCAGGCCCGCCCGCCGCATCCGTTCGAAAAGCCTGGTCAGCCCACCCGTGCTGTAGACGATCGCCTGCGCGAGCTCGCTCATCTTGAGCCTGTGGCCCGGTGCCTCGGCGAGGCGCAGCAGAACGTCGTACTGGGAGAGCGTGACGTCCGTCTCGTCCTGCATCTCCCGTTCGAGCACGGCCACCAGCCTGTTGTAAGAGAGAACGAAATCCGTCCAGGCGCGCAGCCGGACGTCCTCGTCCCTGCCCTCCTGCCCTGTCATCGCCATCGCCGCGTCATCGCCGTGAGTCGTTCCCTCCGCCCGGAATTATCTCTGTACCTACAATAGTTGTAGCCGCAGAGAAAGTGAATCGCGAGAAGGCGGCGGTCATGGCATTCGAACTTGGCATCTATCACTTTGGCGAGCTGGCACCCGACCCGGTGACTGGGCGTCCCCCAACCCCCGGCACGCGGATCCGCGAGCTGATCGAGCAGGCGAAGGTCGCGGACCAGGCCGGCCTGGACATCTTCGCGGTCGGCGAGCACCACCGCGGCGACTTCGCGGTGTCGGCCCCGGCCGTCGTGCTGGCGGCCATGGCAGAGAACACCCGTGATATCAAGCTGTCCAGCGCGGTGACGGTGCTCAGCTCCGACGACCCGGTCCGCGTCTTCCAGCAGTTCGCCACGCTCGATCTCATCTCCGGCGGGCGCGCCGAGATCATCGCCGGGCGGGGGTCGTACATCGAGTCGTTCCCGCTTTTCGGCTATGACCTGAACGACTACTCCGAGCTTTTCGCCGACAAGCTCGACCTGCTGCTGAAGCTCCGCGCGGAGAACCCAGTGACCTGGCAGGGAACCACCCGGCCCGCACTGCACGAGGCGGACGTGAGCCCGCAGCCCGAGGATGAGATCCCGCTGTGGGTGGCGGTCGGCGGGACGCCGGCGTCCGTGGTCCGGGCCGCGCATCTGGGCCTCCCGATGGCGCTCGCCATCATCGGCGGCAGCTACCGGCAGTTCGCGCCTTTCGCCGACCTGTACCGCAAGGCGGCCGCGCAGTTCGGCCACGACGCCGGCTCGCTCAAGCTGTCCATCAACTCACCGGGCTTCCTCGCGGCCACCCACCGCGAGGCCATCGAGGTCTCTCATCCGTACTTCGAGTCCGGCTGGATGGCCAACCACCACCAGCGGGACCAGGGCGTCCCGATGTCGCTGGCCGCCTACGAGGCGCAGTCCAGCCGGGCCGGGGCGTTCTTCCTCGGCAGCCCCCAGGAGGTAACCGACAAGATCCTCGACCAGTGGGAGCTGTTCCACCACGACCGGGTGACCATTCAGATGGGCTTCGGCAACGTCCCGCAGCGCGAGATGCTCAAGTCGATCGAGCTGCTCGGCACCGAGGTCGCGCCCGTGGTGCGCAAGGAGATCGCGTCCAGGCAAGAGTCCGCGGGAGGCGCCCGGTGAGCGCCCCGCTGCGCGTGGTCGCCGTGGTCGGCACCACCCGTTCCGTATCCAAGACGAAGGCGCTGGCCGAGCTCATCATCGGCCGGATCGCCGCGCACGCGGAGATCTCGGTCGAGGTCATCGAGATCCACGCGCTCAATCCCGGCCTCGGCGCCGCCATCGAGCGCGAGCAGCTCGACGAGCGCGCCGAGGCGGCGATACGTGCGGCCGAGTCGGCGGACCTGCTGATCGCGGCGACGCCCGTGTTCCGCGGCTCCTACTCCGGGCTGTTCAAGCACTTCTTCGACTTCGTCGGCCAGTACGCGCTGGCGGGCAAGCCGGTGCTCCTTGTCGCCACTGGCGGCAGCGACCGGCACGCGATGGTGATCGACCAGGCGCTGCGCCCGCTGTTCGGGTTCTTCCAGGCCTGGACAGCGCCCATGGGGGTCTACCTCAGCAGCGGCGACTTCGACGGCACGACCGTGCTCAACCCGGAGGCCTACGAGCGCATCGAGGTGGCCGTCAACGACGTCATCCCGGTGGCGCGCCTGCTCGCCGCGGAGCGGGCGCAGCCGGCGCCGGCCGGCAACTGACAACGGAGACTAGCGGCCTCAGTTAGGCGGCCCGCTGTCGTCGGGGCGGGCTGCCAGCGAGATCATGCAGGGACGCAGCAGGCTGATGACCTGTGCCGGGTCGGCGCTGGCGAGCTCGTCGGACTTGATGAGGTGCCGGGAGACCATGACGCCGAGGACGATGGCGCTGATGACCGCGGCCCGCAAGTCCGCGTCGCCGGCGGGGATGGCCTGCGCGATCTGCGCCTGGTATCGGGCGATGCCATCGCTGGCGGCGCCGGCGGCCTCGGGATTGGTCAGCATCGACCGCAAGAGGGTCAGCGACGCGACCGGCTCGTTCGCCAGCCGGTCGGCGAGGGAGGCAAGGATCTGCTCGGCCGCCTGCCCGGGCGCTCCGCTGACCTCGGGGACGGAGGCGGCGTCGATCACGCACCGGAATAGCTCCTGCTTGGACCCGAAGTAGTGCATGACCAGGCCCGGGTCCACACCCGCGGCCGAGGCCACGGCCCGGATGCCGCATGCCATCCGCCACGCTCTTCCGCGACTTCGCCGATCCGCGCGTCCTGGAAGACGTGGTCGGGGAACCGCGTCCGGGAAGCTGACGTGGGTCCCGGGCGTAGGGTCGTGCGGCGGGTGGAGGCCGGCGCCGGCGAGCTGGCCGTCGTGCTTGAGGCGGGGATGAACAACGGGGCCGCGGCCTGGCAGCGGGTCATGCCGCTGCTGGCCCCCCACGTGCGCGTTGCCGCCTACGACCGGGCGGGGACAGGTGGCAGCGCCCCTGCGCCAGGCCTGGTGACCATCGACCGCCAGGTCGATGACCTGGCATCGGTGATTACCGGGCTGGCGGCAGGACCATGCGTCCTGGCCGGGCACAGCTGGGGCGGCATGCTGGTCCAGCTGCTGGCCTTCCGTCGGCCGGACCTGGCTGCGGCCCTGGTCCTGGTGGACCCGGGGCACGAGGAGATGGAGAGCCTCTTGCCGCTGCCCGTCCGGTGGGGGTGGCGGGTCATGCGCACCGTCTTCCCCGATGAGCTGCACGATGACGCCCCCGTGACCATGGCGGCCATGCGGGAGATGCGCGCCGCCGCAACGCCCTTTCCCGACGTGCCCGTCGTCGTCCTGAGCGCTGCCCGCGGCTTCCCCCGCCGGTTCCGCGCGCACTGGACGCGCCTGCAGGCAGGACTCGCCGCGGCCGCCCCGCAGGGCCGCCATGTCGTCGTCGACGGCACCGGCCACAACATCCCCAGGGACCGGCCCAACGTCGTGGCCGGCACCATCCTTGCGGTAGCCGCCCAGGCGCGGGGGCTCGACGTCACCGTCGTGGCATCCCGATTTGCGCCTGCGGCCAAGCTTGATCGCATCCGCGCATTTGGACGCCAGGCTGGAGCTGGTGGACGGTGACTTCGACATGGCTCGCG
>JAWWPV010001189.1:0-6084 GCA_033854775.1 Trebonia sp. | reverse complement strand
CTGAAGAGCCGGACGTCGCTCCGAGCGGGTCAGCCCCTCCGACAACGCCCATGCCAGCGCAGCCAGAGGAAGGCGGCGAGCAGGCCACGCAGGGACTACCCCTGCTGCCTCCGCCGCCTCCGCCGCCTCCTCCGCCCCCGTCCGCCCCGGAGCCTGAGCCTGCCGCGCACCGGCCCCACTCGCACCGGCGGACCGGGCAGACCGTGTATCACACGAGCGCCGTGTACGGGGCTGCGCCGGAGCCGCGGCCGGTGAAGCGGCGCACGATGGCCGTGACGGTGACCGCGGGCGTGCTCGCCGCACTGGTGGTGGCCCTCGTGCTCACGCTGACGGTCTTCAGGTCGAGCAACGTCCCGCCGGCCCACGGCATCATCCCGACGGGGAACTCGGCGCAGCAGGACGGTGAGCAGGTCGCCACGGCGTTCCTCACCGCGTGGCAGGAAGGTGACCTCGCGAAGGCCGCGAACTACACGGACCAGCCGGCCGCCGCGTCGGCGGCGCTCGCTGCCTACGCGAAGGACCTGAACCTGAAGAAGTTCGCCGCCTCGCCGGGCGCGGTCAGCGGGGCGACCGGGTCCTCGGCCGCGAAGCCCAGGGAGAGCGTCGCGTTCGGGGTCAGCGCCTCGGTCGCGGCCGGCAGCGGCAAGACGGCGGTGCGCGGCACGTGGGCGTACCACTCCTCGCTCGTGGCCTACCAGCAGGCGAACTCGTCCGTCTGGTTCGTCGCCTGGCAGCCCGACGTGGTCGCGCCCAACGTGACCGCGGCCACGCACCTGGCGGCCGTCCAGGTCCCCCCGACGGTCAGCATGGTCACCGACGCCAGCGGCGAGAACCTCACGCGCTACGGCGACGCCGGCCTTGACACCATCGCCGGCCTGCTGAGAGCACAGGCGCCGACCAACGAGGGTGCCAACGCCGGCCTTGACGTGCAGATCGAGACCAAGTCGGGCACCGCGGTGGCCAGCAGCCAGGCGCCGCTCATCGCGCCAGGCAACTACCCGACGCTCTCCACCACGATCGACGCGAAGGCCGAGGCCGCCGCGCGGGCCTCGGTCGGCACGCACAAGAACAGCTCGATGGTCGCGATCCAGCCGTCCACCGGCAAGATCCTGGCCATCGCCAACAACGCGGCGGACAACGACTTCGCGCTGACCGCTCAGGTCGCGCCTGGCTCTGCGATGAAGGTCATCACGTCCGCGGCGCTGCTCAACGCGGGGGTGCTGACGCCGCAGAGCCCGGTCGCCTGCCCGTCGGCTTTCACCATTCAGGGGATCACTTACCACAACGACCAGGGCGAGTCCGAGCCCGCGGGGACGCCGTTCATCACCGACTTCGCGAAGTCCTGCAACAACGCGTTCACCACCCAGTGGTCGCACCTGTCGGGCAAGCTCGCGAGCACGGCGAAGAATTACTTCGGCCTCAACCAGAACTGGAACATCGGCATCGGGGGCATTGCCGCCTCGTACTTCAACGCGCCGGCCAGCGCGTCAGGGTCGGAGCTCGCCCAGGAGGCGTTCGGCGAGGGACAACTCATCGCCTCACCGATCGCGATGGCCTCGGTGGCCGCGACGGTTGACACCGGGACCTTCAAGCAGCCGATCCTGACGGCAACGGCCAAGAACAAGAAGGTGAGCGCGACACCGCTGCCCGCCGCCACGGACACCGGACTCAAGCAGATGATGCGCGCGGTGGTGACCAGCGGCACGGGCGCCGGGCTCGGCTTTGGCCCCACCGTCTACGCCAAGACCGGCACCGCCGACATCCAGGGCCAGGACCAGCCCAACAGCTGGCTGATCGCCTTCGACCCGACAAAGGACGTCGCGGTCGCCTGCCTGGTCGTCAACGCCGGCTACGGCGCCCAGTTCGCCGGCCCCGAAGTCGCCTCTTTCCTAAACGCCTACTGACTGTCCCGCGGCATGCAGCCCTTGGGAGTCACTTCACCGGAGGTTCTGCATCCGCCGGAGGCTCTGCATCCGCCGGAGGCTCCGTAGCGGATGGCGGCTCCTCATCAGGCTCGTCGTGGTGGACGTCGAAGACTTCCTCGCGGATCCTGTCCAGGGTGTCGGCGAGGATGTCACGCAGGGTCGGGATGACGTCGGTGCCGAGGATGGTGCCGGAGTCCCAGGCGACCGAGCGGAGGTCGGTGACGAAGTCGCGGGCCAGGCGCTCGAAGTCGCGGAGCGCGCCCAGGTCGTGCTGGCCCGGCCACCCCGCGCGGCCCGAGCGGCCCGCCCACTCGCTCCAGCGGCTCCATTCGCCCCAGTTGCCCCAGCCGCCCCACTGGTCCTTGCTGCCGTCCCGCAGGCGGGAAGCCTCTTCACGGAGCCGGTGGGCGTGTGCGAACGCCTCGTCGCGCGCCTGGCGGGCCTGCTCACGTGCCTGGCGGGCCCGTTCGCGGGCGGCGTCGGCTGCCTCCCTGGCGCTCTCCCGGGCCGCACGGGCCTGCTCGCGCGCCTGCTCCCGGCTGTCGCGCTCGGTGCCGCGCATCTCCCTGGCGGCCCTGGTCAGCTCCTCGCGGAGGCTGCGCACGGTGTCCCTGACGTCCTCGCGGACCTCGCGGACGATGTCGCTGACGGACGCGGACAGTTCCTCTTCGAGCTCGTCGAGCTCCTCGCCGCGGCTCCGCAGCTCCTCGCGGCCCGCCTCGGTGATCCGGTAGACCTTGCGCCCGTTCTCCTCGTCGTGCGTGACCAGGCCCTCTTCCTCAAGGCGAGCCAGCCTCGGGTAGATCGTGCCTGGCGAGGGAGCGTAGACGCCCATGAAGCGATCTCGCAGCAGCCGGATTACCTCATAGCCGTGCCTTGGCTCCTCATCGAGCAGGCGCAGCAGGTATAGCCGAAGGCGTCCATGGCGGAAAACCGGGGTCATTGGGTCTTGCTCTCCATCCCTACCGGTGCACCTCGCAACAGCGTGACCGCACCGGACATGGTGGTGACGGACACGTGTCCGGTACCTGCGCCAACGTTACCGCTTACGGTATGTGAGGCAGGAGCCTTGACGGTCCGCAGTGTTTCGAATTCGGTTCTGACGGCGCCCGACGTGGACCGCAGCGACACCTGCGTGTCGCTGTCCGCGGGGAGCCGCAGCGTCACCTCGCCGGACATCGTGCTCACGTGCACTCTGCCGCCCTGGCCCAGCGAGACGTCGGCGGTGACCTGACCGCTCATCGTGTCCACCGCCAGGGAGCCCACGGAGCCGCCGGCCAGCGTGAGCCCGCCGGACAGGGACTTGAAGCGGATCTCCCCGTCGATGTCACAGGCCGCCACCTCGCCGGACATCGTCTCCGCGGAGACGTCGCCGGTGACACCGTCCAGCGTAATGTCGCCGGACATGCCCTTGACCGCGGCGCCGGCGTGCAGGCCGGCCACGACGGCCGAGGCGCTGAGCACGCCGAGCTGGATCGGGCAGTCGGCGGGGACGGTGATGGTGACCACGGCCCTGTCCTTGCGCGGCTTCAGGAGCCCGAGCAGCCCGTCCCAGGACAGCGACTCGTAGCTGACGGTCAGGATGCCGTCGGAGTGGCTCACCTGGAGCGGCCGTCCGGACAGCTCGCTGACCGCGAGCCCCGCGCGCGGGGTACTGGCCGGGAGGGTGCCCCCGGGGGAGCGGAGTGTCCCCTCGGCGGATGGCTGCCGGTCTTCGGACGCGAGAACGGCCACGGTGCCACCGATGAGGCGCACGTTCAGTCCCGTGACGTCATCGAATTCAAGCGCCGTCGGCGCGTGAACGGTCCACTGGGTCATCGCGGTCCTCCTAGGCGGCACATCGGTGAGCTATAGACCACGATATATCGTGTCGCGGCCAAGTCAAGATGTATCGCGTCTGCGGGGAACGTTCCCCGGGTTACCCGCCCCAGCGGAGGCGGGCAACCCGGAGCGCGAAGACACGCACCCGTTCGGATTAATCGTGGTTGTTATTCGTCGGCGTCCGGGTCACCGTCGGAGTCCAGGCGCGCCAGCCATGACGCGAGCCGGTCCACCGCCGTCTCGAACTCAGGGTTCAGATCGACGAAATCGCGTAGCCGCTCGGCGAGCCAGGACATGGCGACCTGCTCCTCGCCGCGACGGTCGTCGAGTTCCTCGATCCCGGCGTCGGTGAAGTACATCGCTAGCCCTCCGCTGGGATAGCCGTCTCGATCAGTTCACGGTGCGTCGCCGCATGCACCTTCGCGGAGCCGAACGCGGGTGCCGAGCTCGCCGGCAGCGCGACCAGCCTGGGCAGGCGGCCGATGAATTGCGGCAGCCGCAGCGCCATCCGCGGCCAGGCGCCCTGGTTCTCTGGCTCCTCCTGGGCCCAGACAAGCTCGACGTCGCTGGGGTAGCGCGACAGTTCGGCCTTTAGCTCCTGCCCCGGGATCGGGTAGAGCCGCTCAACCCGGACGATCGCGGTGTCCGTGACACCCGCCGTGGCGCGGTGCGCAGCGAGGTCGTAGTAGATCTTGCCGGTGCAGAGCACCACGCGGCGGACCTTGCCCGCTTCGAATCCGTCCGGCTCGCCGATCAGCGGCTGGAAGGAACCGTGCGTGAAGTCCACCGTCGCCGACGTGGCCGCCTTGAGCCGCAGCAGCGACTTCGGGGTGAAGACGATCAGCGGCTTGTGCCGGCCGCTGAGCGCCTGCCAGCGCAGCAGGTGGAAGTAGTTCGCCGGGGTGGTGGGCAGCACGACCGTCATGTTGTCCTGCGCGCACAGCGAGAGGAACCGCTCGATCCGCGCGGAGGAGTGGTCAGGACCCTGGCCCTCGTAGCCGTGCGGGAGCAGCAGGACGACGCTGGACTTCTGCCCCCACTTCTGCTCGCCGGAGCTGATGAACTCGTCGATGATGGTCTGCGCGCCGTTCATGAAGTCGCCGAACTGCGCTTCCCACAGGACCAGCGCGTCGGGGCGCGCGACCGAGTAGCCGTACTCGAAGCCCATCGCGGCGAACTCGGAGAGCAGCGAGTCGTAGACGAAGAACCGCGCCTTACCGTTGTCGAGCTTCTTCAGCGGCGTGTACTCCGCGCCGGTGTTCCTGTCGACGAGCACCGAGTGCCGCTGGCCGAAGGTGCCGCGCCGGGTGTCCTGGCCGACGAGGCGGACCGGGTACCCGTCCTGCAGCACCGAGCCGTAGGCGAGCAGCTCGCCGGTCGCCCAGTCGATGGTGTCCTCGCCGATGCTGGTGGCGCGCCGGTCAAGCTGCGGCTTGAGCCGCGGGTGCACGGTGAACCCGTCGGGGATGGACACCTGCGTCTCGATGATCTGCTTCACCGCGTCAAGCGAGATCGCGGTGGGCACGGCCGCGTGGTCGACCGGGCGGTCGCCAACCTCGGGCGGCAGCACGGTGCCTGGCTGCGCCGGGAGCTCCGCCGCCTCCCGGGTCTCGGTGAAGGCGCGCTCAAGCTGCTGGTGGTAGTCGCGCAGCGCCGCCTCGGCCTCCTCCATCGTCAGGTCGCCCCTGGCGATCAGCGACTCGGTGTAGAGCTTGCGCACCGAGCGCCGTGCCTCGATCAGGTCGTACATCAGCGGCTGGGTGAAGCTTGGGTTGTCGCCCTCGTTGTGCCCGCGGCGCCGGTAGCAGACCATGTCGATCACGACGTCCTTGCGGAACGCCTCGCGGTAGGCGAACGCCATCCGGCCCACGCGGGCGACGGCCTCAGGGTCGTCGCCGTTCACGTGGAAGATCGGCGCCTGGATCATCCGCGCCACGTCGGTCGCGTAGACGCTCGACCGTGACTCCATCGGCGAGGTGGTGAAGCCGACCTGGTTGTTCACCACGATGTGCACGGTGCCGCCGGTGCGGTAGCCGCGCAGCTGGGACAGGTTCAGCGTCTCGGCCACTACGCCCTGGCCGGCGAAGGCCGCGTCGCCGTGGATGAGCACGGGCAGGACGGTGAAGCCCTCCTGGGACTTGTCGAGCACGTCCTGCTTGGCGCGGACCACGCCCTCGGTCACCGGGTCGACGCACTCCAGGTGGCTGGGGTTGGCGACCAGGCTGATGGGGATTTGCTCGCCGGCCGCCGCGGTGAACGTGCCGGACGCGCCGAGGTGGTACTTCACGTCGCCAGAGCCCTGGGTGGACTTCGGGTCGAGGTTGCCCTCGAACTCCTT